>CAYSAA010000132.1:0-22399 GCA_964428905.1 uncultured Atribacterota bacterium | reverse complement strand
AAGCAGTTTGATTCTCTCTGCTGGCAATTTTATTTCTATTAGTATTTTTAACTAAACTAATATCTATCAAAACTCTTTCCACTCCAATATTTCTATAATTAAATAAAACAAAATATAAATTTTTAAAATTTTCTCTGGAGTTGAAACTTGTTGTGGTAATTGATTTATCAAAAAATTAATAAAGAAGGTGAATATATTGGCAAAAAAAATATTATTTGTCTATAATCAGGTAAGCAAAAAATATAAACACGGACTATTTCGAGAATGTTCGCTGGATACTGATGTTAAGGCAATTCGGGAAGCTTTAGTTAAAACAAAATGTAAAATACTATCCCTGGATCTTTATAATCCGGAACAATTGGAAAATTTTATTATAGAGAATCAACCTATCGATTTTGCTTTTGTCCTGGCAGAAGGCTATAAGGATGATCCACATACATTATATAACGGTTATGGCGCTGCTCGAGTGCGAGGCCAATTAAAGAAGCATCATATTCCGTCAAGTCATGCCAGTATTGAAAGTATGGAAATATGCCGAAATAAAGACTTGACCTACCAGAAGTTACAAGAACAAGACATACCGATTCCTAATTTTTTTGTGTGTGATGGTCATTATCGTTTTAGAAGAAAACGTTTTTTGAAAGAAATAAATCGAATTGGGTACCCTCTTATGATTAAACCGGCAGGGGGAGGGGATAGCATCGGAATAACACCAAAATCAGTGGTTTATAATTTAACTGAGTTAAAACACAAAATAGATTATCTCAAACGAACCCTGGGGCCGGAAAAACTAATTGTAGAACAATATCTATCGGGTCAGGAATTTACGGTTGGTGTACTAGGTAGTGAAACCAAATATATACTTCCTATTGTTGCCTTTCCGGAAAACTGGGGAATCCGCTATACCAGAATTAAAAACAAAGAATACCGAATGCAAAACCAGTTTAAAATTATTGATCAAAAACATCCCCTGTTTCCATCATTGGTTGATATTTCAGTAAAAAGCTTTACTGCCGTTAAGGCATTTGATATTATTCGTCTTGATATCAAGAAAGATTTTGAAGGCAACCTTTATGTCATTGATATAAACGGGACTCCTGCTTTGGCGGTTAACGGCTCAGTTTCTTTTATGGCAAGTAAAGTTGGATTATCCCATAGCCAGTTAATCAAAATTATTTTCTATGAGAGCATGGTTAGAAACAACCTGGCTCCCAACAAGTATTTGGAAGAGGTTATTGCTCCCTTAAAGAAAAAACTTTATCCCCATCAAGGGGATCAACAAATTGAAGTTTTCTCTGAAGATGTTTAGGAGATAAATAAGTAGATTTGTACATAATAAAGGTGCAAAAAATTAAAATATAAACCCTTGGCTAATTTACATTTTCAATTATTATTTTATTTTTTTCTTATTTCATCTATTACCAAATGAATTATTCAATCTGCAAAGAAAAAGAATCACCACAATTGAGTAACTTTGTATTTTCAGGAAAATGATTTCTTAGCTCACACATGGCTTCTCTTCCTGAACAATGCAACGGAATAATCATCTCAGGCTTCCACTTTTTTAACTCAGTGATAGTAAAATTAATTCTCTCTCGAGAGGCACCAATAAGGTGAAGACCACCCATGATACCATAACATTTTTCCTTTCCGGTTAATTCCTTCACTTTCTCTAAAGTATTGACTAAACCGGCATGACAACACCCACACAATAGAAAAAAGCTTTCCCGATTTACCTGAATAATGAGAGATAAGTCATCATCAACCTCATCCGCAACCCATTGATCGTTGCATATCTTTCGGAAAAAAGGATTTACTTCAAATTGATTTCTACGAGGAACCTCACCGGTGGTCATTAGAAAATCATTGATGGTAACTGGGTCACGGGTTAGAAGTAGCTCTCCACCTGCCTGCCTGATTTCTGATTGTGTGAATGGACATGATATACTTCTAATCCCACCTACATAAGTAATTCTGGGAATAAAAATATCCGTATGGCCAATAATTGGTATTGGTTTTGGTTGAGAAATTTTTTCTAACAAACCCTTCAATCCACCGGTATGATCGTAATGACCATGGCTGAGAACAATTGTTTGAAGCGATAGATTTGCCAAATCTATACCGTAAGCTTCTAAATTATGAAGCAAGGTTGAACTACTTTTGCCGCAATCCAGTAAGTGGATTTCTTCTCTTTCCCCTTCCCTGATTTGTATCAGAATAGAAATACCATGTTCGGCCAAAAAGGGGCTTTCTCCCACAATGTTGTTCTCTAGAATTCCTAAGACTATTTTTTTATTCATCATCTTAACCCTCTCTATCAAAAATGGGTAGAAATTAGCCGATTATCTTCCTATTAATCTTTTTATCATTTACCAGGAGGAACCAATCAACTTTTCCGGTAGCCAGGTAATAATTCCGGGAAATATGGAACAGAGCACAAGGGTGAACATAATGATAATAATAAAAGGAATTACACCTTTGATAATATGCCCCATCGTTACACCAAGTTTTGGATCAGCAGTTCCCTTTAAAACAAAAATAGACATGGCCATGGGAGGTGATTGAAAAGCCATCTGCAGGTTAATACAGACCATCATCCCCGCCCAGAGAGGATTGAAACCCAGTTTAACAAAAATAGGTGAAAAAATGGGAACAATAATAAATACAATACCAATCCATTCAATAAACATTCCCAAAAGGAATACAATCAACATCATAACAAAAAAGGACCCCCATCTTCCTCCCGGAACAGAGATAATAAGGTCAGTAACCACTTCTCCACAACCAGCACTCATAAAAACTCCCACGAAGGCATAGCACAAAGCAGCAATAATCACCACAAAAGAGCTAACCCGTAATGTTTCAAGACAGGCAATTTTAAGTAAATCCCAACTGAATTTTCGATAGGCAATGGCCAAAATAATCGAAGCTAAACTTCCCATAGCAGCTGCTTCTGTCGGAGGCGCAATCCCCGTAAATATGGTACCCAATACTGCTAATATTAATAATACTGGCGGTAGCAGTGATTTTAGCAATTTGATGAATTTTTCTCTGGAGGTGGATTTTGCTAATAGTTCAGGTGATAAAGCCGGCCCTAACTTTGGATTAAGAATACAGCGAAGGGCAATGTAACCAATATATAATCCGGAAAGAACAAGACCTGGAATAAAAGCTCCCATAAACATTTGACCTACGGAAAGGCCTGCTTCAGGACCGTAGACCACCAGCATAATACTGGGTGGTATGAGTATTCCCAATGTTCCAGCCGCTACAATTGATCCTGCAGCCAGGGATTTATCATATCCCCTGGTCACCATTGGTGTTAAGGCAATAAGCGTTAATATGGTGACAGAGGCGGCAATCACTCCAAGACATGCAGCCAGGACTGTACCAAAAATAACTGTAACAATAGCTAAACCACCCTTTAGGCCTCCAAGTGACTCGTATAGACTTTCATATAAATCTTTGGTAATTCCGGAATGCTGCAGAATAACCCCCATAAAAGTAAAAAGGGGTACAGCTAAATAGGGATAATTCATAGAAAGGTCGTAAAAACGACTATAGAGTATGTGATAGGTAATATCCGGACCAAAAGTAATAATACCCACAAAAAGTGCCACACTCCCAATGACAAAAGCAATTGGGAAACCTGTTAAAACGAGAAAAAACACACCTCCCAGCATAAGAAAAGTAATCAACTGAGTACTTAATTCAATCAATTGGTTCACCCCTTACTACAAAATATAGGTCCCGTATAAACCTGGCAATACCCTGTAACAGTAGCAGGAAAATACCTACTGCAAAAATCGTTCGGTAAGGACCTGCCGGGGGGTACCAAAAACTTTGAAACATTACTTCATTGATTCGCCATGCTCTCAATGCCCATTTGATGGAAAGTTGCAATATAATGACCATAAGCGGGAAAAAAAATAAGATTGAACATACTGCATTTACTAAGGCTTGCTTTCTGGGGGAAAGTAGATTATAGATTACATCAACTCTGGTATGGGAGTCATGCAGGTAAACATAAGAGGCTCCTAATAAATAAAGTGTACCCCCTGCCATACATAGGGTCTCATAGGACCAGATGGTAGGCGCATTAAAGAAATGTCGCAGGATCGTGTCATATGCGCCTACCAGGACAAGGAGTAAAGCAAACCATTTCCCAATAGAACCGGACATTGTACTAAGCCAGTCAATCATTTTAAGTATCTTTTTTAAGATGGCCATACTTTAAACTCCAATTTCAGTGTCATTTTTTATTCCATTACACTTTTTAGTTTAGTTATACCAAGTAAGTAAGGTTTAATAAATTGCAAAATACGCTTCACCATAATTTTTCATAGAATTATAAATCTCTGCAAATATCGGGTCTTCTTTAGCGGATTTTTCTGCGTAAAATTTATCAGCTTCTGCGTACAGGGCATCTTCAATTTCTTTGGGTACTTTCAATACCTCACACCCTGCCTCTTTGAATTTGTCAACTGCTGCAACTGATTCATAGACCAGATATTCATGCTGTGCTTGAGTCCACTTATCAACTTGATCCTGTACCAATTGTTTTAAATCATCAGGAAGTTCTTCCCAGGCATCTTTATTTACATAGACACATTGTGGATCACTGGGTGCACGACTGGGTGAAAGATAAACATATTTTGCCACTTCATTAAAATGCATGACCCAGTTCGATGCCAGTGTGGAATATTCAAAGGCATCGATGGTCCCTCGTTGCATTGCTTCAAACAATTCTCCACCAGGGATAATAACCGTAGCAGCACCCATTCTAGCTAAAATTTCTCCTCCATCACCCATACAACGGGCTTTTAACCCTTTTAAATCGTCCAGTGTTTCCAGTTTAACCTTGGAATGGAAGAAAACTTCTTCTGGTAATGGTGATAATGCCCCTGGAAACGTCAAAACATTGTAACCTTCCATCATCTTATTCATTAGCTCTGCACCACCACCATAATTAAACCAGGTTCTCAGGGCTTCACCGGGAAGAGCTCCTGGTCTTGAACTAATCAAGCCTGCGGCGGCCCATTTATCTAATTGATACATGGGACAGGTATAGCACATCTGTAGCACTCCCTCATTGACTGCATCTAACTCCTTATAAGCCGGGACAACAGAACCTCCTACGAAAGGCTTAACTTCCAATCTACCTCCACTTGCTAAAGTGATTGCTGCACAGAGTTTATCATGATAAATTTGGGACGGATCAGTGGCCGGACCATGGCCTGAAGATTTCCAGATAATTTTATCTGCAGCTATAGAAAAAGTAGAAAAAACTACTAAAAAGATACTAATCAGTAAAATGGTCAGTAATGATTTTCTGTTAAATGTCAACATAATTAACCTCCAATATAGTTTTAAAAATATTCATTCAAGTTGAATTTCCTAGTGTAAGTTCATACATCTTTTCCAAAACATACATTCTTATTAATTTCTGTTATCACCTCCCTTATTTGTTTAGTTTATTCCACAAAACAACAAATTAGTTGAATTCGAACAAGAATTTTTAATAAAAAATTTCAGATATTGTTGAATTATTCTATTAAAAGTTGATATTTCCTTATCTTAGTCTTTCCTTTCTGTAACCATTTTATCATATTTTTTTAAAAATTCTGAAATTCTCTTCATTAATAATTCAACTTTTTTGGATTTTGAATATTCTAAATTCATGGGAGGATTTTCCGGTTTTATCAGATAATCAATTCCGTGTTGTTTTACCAGTAATCCGGATTCATCTATCAAGGCACTGATTGAAACCACAGGGATTTGATATTTTTTAGCCACTCTGGCTACCCCGATAGGTGTCTTCCCATAAATTGTGGAACCGTTTATTTCGCCTTCTCCGGTAATCACTAAATCGGCATCCTGCACTATTTCTTCCAAGTGGACATTATTGATAACAATATCAATGCCCGGTTTTAATTCTGCATCCAAAAAGGCCATTAATCCAGCACCCAATCCCCCGGCAGCGCCTGCTCCCGGAATATCGCTAATATCTTTTCCTAAATCCTGTTTTATTATTTGTGCAAAATGAGATAAAGCATAATCAAGAGTAGTAATCATCTCTTCTGTTGCCCCTTTTTGAGGGCCATAGATACGAGAGGCGCCAGTGGGACCGCATAAAGGATTTTGAACGTCAGAGGCAACTAAAATCTTAGTCTTCTTAATACGCCTATCCATTTCAGAAACATCAATCCTATTCAACTGGCTCAGTTGAGTGCCCCCATAACCTATATCTTTCCCGGCCTCATTCAGCAAACGAACACCCAATGCCTGCACCATACCTGCCCCGCCATCATTGGTCGCACTTCCTCCAATACCGATAATCATCTTGCGACAGCCATGATCCAAAGCTGCTTTAATTAATTGACCGGTACCGAAAGTGGTAGTAATGAGTGGATTTTTTTTCTCAGGTGGAACCAAAGGAAGTCCGGATGCGGAAGCCATTTCAAGGACAGCAGTATTTTGATCACCTAAAATACCAAATGAAGCAATCACCGGTTCGCCTAAAGGGCCAATTACTTCTTTCTCATAAATTTCCCCCCGGGTAGCATTGACTAAACATTGTACGGTTCCTTCTCCGCCATCAGCCATGGGTATTTTTTCAACTTTAGCTTCCGGGAATACCTCTTTTACACCTTTTTCTAAGGCATCAGAAACCTCAATAGCAGTTAAACTACCTTTAAAAGAATCAGGAGCAATAACAATTTTCATTTTACCTTTATCTTCTCTCTATTGTAGATATAGAAAAATAAATAGATATAGATTAATATTATTATTTTAGAACATCATTGGAGTTTTATCTTTAGATATTCTAACAATATTTATTGCTTTTTTAGGATTTATATATGTATATCTCAACAAAATAATATTTAACCATTGGTTAAAATAGGTTCTATTCTTCTTGAAAATTTCTCATTTTTAAGGTGATATATAATTGCATAGCATGATCAAATCTTCGAGGATCTAAACCAGTAAAGTCTTTAATTCTTTCCAAACGATAGAGTAGAGTATTACGATGAACATAAATCTCCTTTGCTGTATCAGTAATATTCAAACTATGTTCAAAAAAAGCCTGAAGTGTTTCCCAAAAAATAGGTTTTAACTTTTTTCCTGTATGATTATCTTGATAAACATTGTGGATAAAATCCTTCCGTGTCTCTGGGCTGACCTCAGCCAATAACCGACTAATGCCCAAATGAGCAATATGGTGAATTCCCGTTTTTCTATTTACTTTATCTCCAATTTCTAAGGCTTGCCAAGCTTCCCGATATGAACGCACTATTCCTTTGATACCTGGGTGATATTCTCCAATTCCAATTGAGGATTGAAATTTTCTTTGAGCCAAAATGGTTTCCTTAATTTTTTGACCAGTTTTTATTGATTTTTCCCTGATAGTTTCTAGTCTATCATGAAAATGAATAATCTTAAGCACCACAAAGCGATCTCCGCCTACGTAGGCTACAATATCCTGGGGTTGCTGGATAAAAAGGTCTCTAATTGTCCTTAAAACATCATTCTTTAATCTCTGCAGATAAATTTCTCCTTCTTTTAATCCACTGTATTCTTGCATACTTCGTCTGGCTGTCTTCTCAAATCGGAAAATGTTAATCAATAGTGCCACCCGTGGCAAAGTAATATCATAGCCAACGATTTGTCCTCTAGCAACAAACAAATCGCTATCATTTCCTATTCTTCCGGAAATTAGATCATGAATAAAATTTTCTTTAGCCTGTCTTTCCAGATCAATCTCTTTTAATAGGAATTGCTGTTGTAGCATCATCTCAACTGTCATTTTGATGACTTCTCCAAAAGGACCCACTTCATCCGGATTACCGGTAATACCAACCACACCAATAACCTTTTTTTGATCTTCAATCGGCAAATTAACTCCCGGCTTAACCCCTATTAAATGGTTTTTATTTTCAGGATAAATAAGTAATTTTTTTTTATTTTTTATCACCAGGGCAGCACCTTCATGATACTTATTCAGACGGCTTCTATCCCCTGTTCCTATAATGTAGCCATTCTCATCCATAATATTAATATTTTTTCCAAGTATATTGATGGTTCTATCAACAATCTGCTGGGCTAATTGGTGGGTGATTTTCAATTAACAGACCCCCTTCCTTGATTTCAGATTAACCGGGGACATAAATGATAACTTATTCTTTAATGTAAACCTTATTATTTTGAATTTGTATCTTGTTTCGAGCAAATAACTGAATGGCTCTGGGCAAGAGTTTATGCTCATATGCTAATATTCTGTTAGAAAGTGCTTCCTCGGTATCCGATTGCATTACTTCCACCGCTTTCTGAATAATGATAGGTCCCGTATCTATCCCCTCATCAACAAAGTGGACAGTGCATCCGCTGATTTTAACGCCATACTCTATGGCTTGCCTTTGAGCATGAAGTCCCGGAAAAGAAGGCAATAAAGCGGGATGAATATTGATTATACGATGATGATATTTCTTGATAAACATGGGACTCAATAATCGCATATAACCTGCCAGAACAACAAGATCTATATTATAATTTTCAAGATGTATCAAAATTTCCTGCTCGTATTCTTTTTTACTATGATACTGCTTGTAATAAACAACCTGTGTGGTAATTTGGTCTTTTTTAGCTCTTTCTAGAGCGTAAGCCTCTGGATTATCACTGATGACTATTTTAATTTCTCCGTTAATCTGGCCTGCTCTTATTGCATCAATTATCGCCTGCAAATTTGTTCCCCTTCCGGAAGCCAGTACTGCAATCCAAATCATCTTTTAATTCCTTTTCTTATTTCATGCCTTGCACTATAAAATATAATGCATATAGTTTATAACATTTATATAAAATGGACAAAAATATAATAAAAAAGATGGGTATGGTCTTTTTCTTTATCTAATTTTTAGCTATATAAATTTTCTGTTTGGATTCCATTCGTGTAATAACTTTACCAATGGGATATGCTGATTCTCCTGATTTTTCCAAATCCTGTATGACAGATTGCTGTTGTTTTGATTCTACTATAATGACCAAACCGATTCCCATATTGAAAGTATGGAACATTTCCTTATCATTAATTTTCCCTTTCTCCTGAATCACTTTAAAAATTGGGGAAATAGGCCATTTGTCAGTATAAATATTTACAGATACATTCTGTGGCAAGATGCGGGGAATGTTGTCATAAAACCCCCCTCCAGTAATATGGACAATGCCTTTGACTTGAAATTTTTTTAGCAAATGTAAGATAGCTGGTACGTAGATTCTGGTGGGTTGGAGTATTTCTTCACCCAGGGTGCGATTCGATGATGTTAATTTCTTCTTTAAATCTGAATTCCCTTTATCCAATAAAACTCTTCTTATCAGAGAAAATCCGTTACTATGTAATCCGGAAGAAGCCAAACCGATAAGAATATCCCCCGAATGAATATTTTTTCCGGTAATAAGTTTTTTTCGGTCTATAATACCAACAGCAAACCCGGACAGATCATACTCCCCTTCTCGATAAAAACCGGGCATTTCAGCGGTTTCACCACCTAGCAATGCACATCCTGACATTTTGCAGCCATCGGTTATCCCCTTGATAATATTAACCATCTTTTTTTCTTCCAATTTACCGGTAGCAAGATAATCTAAAAAAAATATGGGCTTGGCACCACACGTTAAAATATCATTGACACACATTGCTACTAAGTCTATACCTATTGTATCATGCTTTTTCATTAAATTGGCAATCATCAATTTGGTACCTACACCATCAGTACCTGAGACTAAAACCGGGTCTTCGATTTTTTCCTGGGAAAGAGAAAATAATCCGGCAAAATGACCAATCTTACTCATAACGCCAGGTATGTGTGTTGAATGAATCATTGGCTTGACTTTATCGATAATACTATTAGCAAGCTCAATATCTACCCCTGCCTTTTTGTAACTATCACTCATATTATTTGTCCTTTCGATTTACTGTAAGAATATACCCTTGGAAAAGTATTGAGTCGTGAGTATCGCGTATCGAGTCCAAATATTAACATAAATTCTTAAAATTAATTTATTGCTAAACTAATAGATTCATCTATTAGTTAGATAGATGTATTAATTTAATATATTTTATTTCCCATAATTACATTTATACATTAATGCATTCTTGCATTAATTCGTTATTCGATAATATTTTTACATTTCTTCTCACTGTATTTTACTCAATACTATCTACTCGATACCCGATACTGTCTTTAGATTGGATATTTTCCGCTAAAGCAAGCCGTACAAAAATCCGAAGACTGATTTTTTTCAAAAACACTAGTTAAACCCTCCAGGCTGGTATATCCCAAAGAATCCGCCTCAATCCACTGCCTTGTTTGCTCAACAGAAAATCGAGTTGCCCATAACTCTTCTCTCTTAGGTGTATCTATGCCATAATGGCAGGGATAATTAACAGGAGGAGAGCTAATTCTGACATGTACTTCTCTGGCACCGGCATTTTTCAGTAATTTAACCAATTTTTTACTGGTAGTTCCTCTTACAATCGAATCATCAACCATCACAATCCGTTTCCCGTTTACAATGCCGGAAATAGGAGAAAGTTTTAACTTCACAGAATGCTCTCTTAAGATTTGATCCGGCTGAATAAAAGTTCGGCCTATGTAGGGATTTTTAAGAAGACCTTCCTGATAAGGAATACCGGATCTCTGGGAATAGCCCAATGCAGCAAAACGTCCCGAATCCGGGACCGGAATCACCATATCTGCTTCAACCGGATGTTCTTGAGCCAATTTTTGACCAATCCTTTCTCTTATAACCGCTACATTCTCTTGGAATACATTACTATCGGGTCGTGCAAAATAAATATGTTCAAAAATACATAAACTTTTTTGTGCATATGGTATTACCTGTCTGGATTTACAACTATTTTTTTCAATTACTACCATTTCTCCCGGCTCGATCTCCCGAATATACTTTGCATTAATTAAAGGGAAGGCACTATCCTCTGAAGCAATGACATAACCTTCTGCTAATTTACCCAAAACAAGGGGATGAAAACCACCACTATCACGTAAACCTATTAATTTATTTTCAGTAAGAACAACCAGACAGAAAGCACCTTTAATTTTTACTACTACTTCTTCCAAAGCCTTTTCAATATCTTTTTCTTTAGTCGTACTAATCAGTTGGCAAAGCAAATGACTATCTGCATCACGGTTTTTAATAAGCAATGATTTTGAAGATAAATTCTCCTTCAGCTCGTTTTGATTAATCAGGTGGCCATTATGGGCAAGGGAAAAAGATCCTCCGGGATATTGATTTAGAATTGGCTGACTATTTTCCCAATTATTAGCACCGGCTGTCGAATATCGTACATGGCCAATAGCAGCATTTCCCTGTAATGTATTTAAAATTCCCTCATTAAATACTTCAGATACCAAACCCAGATCACGATAAATTAATATATTTTTCCCACTGGAAACCGCAATACCGGCACTTTCCTGCCCTCGATGTTGAAGTGCAAAAATGCCTAAATAAGCTAACTTTGCTACATCAAGTTTTTGTTGACTTTGGTTAAAAACTCCAAAAACTCCGCATTCCTCATTCATTTTCTACAACGCTCTCCCATGCTTTTTTGAGTTTCTCTATTTCTATATTAATCAGACTGTCAATCTTTAAACTATTTCCCTCAACTTTACCTAGTACCTGCATAGGAACTTCATATTTATTAGTAATGGCTTTCAAGGTATCTAAATTCTTTTCAGAAAGGGAAACTATAATCCGGGATTGGGTCTCACCAAAGAGAAGGGCATCATTTCTAATCTCAGTGTTAATTTCTATTTTTATTCCCTTGTTGCCTGTTATACAGCATTCAGCCAAGGTCACAGCTAATCCTCCATCAGCACAATCATGGGCTGAAGATATTATTCCGGCTTGAACACTTTCCCTGCACGCATCCTGAACCGACCTTTCTAAACTTAAATCAATTTGGGGAGGTGAGCCTTTTTCTATATTATGAATTACCTTTAGATATTCACTTCCGCCTATCTCTTCTTTGTTTTTACCTAGAAGCACAATTAAATCACTCTCCTTCTTGAATGACATCGTGCAAAGCTGATCAAAATCTTCGATTATTCCAGCCATACCTATAATAGGAGTGGGGTAAATTGCTTCTCCATTACTTTCATTATTCAAGCTAACATTTCCACTGATAACCGGAACACCAAATGCCTCACATGCCTCGCTAATTCCTTTAACCGATTCTTCCAGCTGCCAGGATATTTCTTCTTTTTCCGGATTTCCAAAATTTAGATTATCGGTAATTGCCATGGGAGTAGCTCCCTTACAGGAAAGATTACGTGATGCCTCAGCAACTGCAATTTCTCCACCTAAGAATGGATCAAGATAACAATATCTCCCATTACCATCAACGGTAAAGGCAATTGCTCTTTCACTTCCTTCGATTTTTAATACACCTGCATCATCTCCCGGAAACAATATAACCTCAGTTCCTTTTGCACTTATTTTCTTACTATCTTTATAAATCCAATTCTTGCTACAAATATTAGAAGAAGCTAAAATTTTTAACAATGCCTGATTAAAATCTACAGGTTGGGAAATGTCTTCTAAACTAAGCTTCTGAATTTCTTTATGTTGAACAGGAAGCTTGCTAGCATAATATCGGATAGGGACATCTTCGGCTAAAGATTTTGCCGGTACTTCTGCTACTATTTTTTCTTTTTCCTTCAGACGCAAAATGCCATCTGACGTTACTCTACCTATTACTGTATGTTCTACCCCCCACTTATCAAATATTTCTCCTATTTCTTTCTGTTTATCGCTTTTAGCCACCAATAACATTCTTTCCTGTGTTTCCGAAAGCATAATCTCTCTTGGAGTCATGCCTTTTTCTTTGCGAGGAACCAGGGAAAGATCTAATTCAATTCCACAATTTCCCTTACTAGCCATTTCACAGCTGGAACTTACTAACCCAGCTGCACCTAAATCCTGCATCCCTAAAATAAGCCCTTCATTTACAATTTCCAGACATGCCTCTATTATTTTTTTTTCTAAAAAAGGATTACCCTGAGGTATGGGGGGATGTTCAATTTTTTTCTCTTTTTCTTCCAGTTCTCGTGAGGCAAAACTGGCACTGCCTACTCCATCTCTACCAGTTTTTTCTCCTACTAAAATTACAACACTATCTGTTTCCTCAGCTATGGCAACTACAATATTATCCTTATTTACTAAACCAACACACATGGCATTTACTAAAGGATTGCCCTGATAATTATCTAAAAAATATGTCTCTCCACCTACAGTAGGGACTTCAATATTATTACCGTAGAAGGCTAAACCCTTTGCTACTTCCTGAGCCAAATATTTTACCTGAGAATCTTCTAGTCTCCCAAAACGTAGAGAACCTAACAGAGCAACAGGACGGGCTCCCATTGCCAGTATATCTCTTACCACCCCACCTGAACCGGTAGCAGCCCCGTGAAAAGGCTCCACTGCTGAAGGATGATTATGGCTTTCAATCTTCATCACCATGGCGAGGCCTTCCCCGATATCAATTACTCCTGCATTCTCCCCGGGACCAAAAAGGACCCATTCGGCTTGGGTAGGGAAAATACTTAGCACATGTTTTGAACTTTTATAACTGCAGTGTTCTGACCACATTGCCGAATAAAGCCCAAGCTCAGTATCGTTCGGTTCTCTTTTTAAGGTATTTACAATTTTTTGATACTCAGTTTCGGTAAGATCGTTTTCCTTTAACATACTATTTAAACTTCTTTCGTTCCAGCTATTATTTTTCATTATTAGTTCCCCTTAAAAAATTATTTTTTCTTAGGTACTTATAAATCAATATATTCATTCATTGCATTTCAAAAAGAGATTTCTTTTCTGATCATATATTATTTTATCCTCCGCCAAGCTCTTTCCAATTGATTTACGGACAAATCAATCCATCGATTAATCTTCAAGGATTCTCCTTTAACATACCCAATTAACTGAAATGGTATCTCTTCTTTTTGGGCAAATTTAATCATTTTTTGAACCTTGTCAGGACTAACACTGACAATAATTCGCGACTGGCTTTCTCCAAATAAACAACAATCAGAACGGATATCTGTTTTCAATTCTACCTCGGCACCTAAACCACCATTAATACAGGATTCTGATAATGCAATTGCAAGTCCACCCAAAGAGCAATCGTGGGCAGAAGCAAGTACATCTTTTTCAATCATCTTACGACAAAAAGACTGAATCTTTTTTTCCAGGAAAAGATTGAGAATCGGAGGTAAACCACATTTTCGATAGTGTATAAACTCCAGATACTCACTGCCTCCCAATTCGTTATGACTTTCTCCCAATAAAAAAATAAGGTCATTTTCAGCTTTAAAGTCCAAAGTGCAAATATGCTTCCAATCATTTATCACCCCAACCATGCCTACTACCGGAGTTGGATCAATAGGTTTCCCGTCATTTTCATTAAAAAGGCTTACATTACCACTGATAACCGGAGTATCAAAAAATTTACAGGATTCTGACAGCCCTTTGATTGCCTCTACCAGTTGCCAATAGCTGTCACTATTTTCAGGTGCTCCAAAATTCAGACAATCCGTTACTGCTCTTGGCAATGCTCCTTTGCAGGATAAATTCCTGGCTGCCTCAGCAACTGCAATCTGAGCACCTTGAAAAGGATCAAGGAGACAATACCTTCCATTACCCTCAGTTGTTAAGGCAATGGCTTTTTTTGTTCCCTTCACCCTTAATACAGCCGCATCATCCCCCGGAGGTACAACAGTATTAACTTGAACCATATGATCGTATTGCTGATAGATATCTTCCTTGCATGACAGGTTGGGTGAAGAAAGTAATGTAAGCAATATTGAATTATAATTTTCATATTCCTTAAATTCATCCAAATTTAATTCCTGTATATCTTTTTGCCATGATGGTTCCTTGATTTCTCTTTTAATCACAGGTGCTCCATCGGAAAGCGATAAAACGGGAATATCTGCTACTATCTGACCATAATTTTTGATAATAAAATTTTGGTTTTCTGTTACTTGACCAATGATGGCAGAATCTAGGTCCCATTTTCTTAAGGTTGAGAGAACTCTTTCTTCTTTCTCCTTTTCAACCACTACAATCATCCTTTCCTGTGACTCAGATAACATAATCTCAAAGGGATTCATTCCGACTTCTCTTTGCGGAACTTTTGACAACTCTATTTCCAGCCCACTATTTCCCCTAGCTGCCATTTCACTTAAAGAGCTGGTTAAACCGGCTGCACCACAATCCTGTAAACCAAGCACTTCTTTAAACTGCACCAGTTCCAGACAGGCCTCAATTAATAATTTTTCAGTAAAAGGGTCTCCAATTTGAACAGCAGGACGATCTTCTTCTGATTTTTCGTTTAATTCAACGGAGGCGAAAGCTGCCCCTCCTATCCCGTCACGACCGGTCTTGGCACCAATCAAGATTACAGAATTACCTGCTCCTTTTGCTATAGCTCGGACAATTTGCTCTTTTTTAACCAAACCTACACACATCACATTTACTAAAATATTCCCCTGATAGCTTTGGGAAAATATGGTTTCTCCACCGACGGTCGGGACACCAACACAGTTACCGTAAAAAGCAATACCACCAACTACGCCATTATAGAGATAGTTAGTATGATTCTGGTAAAAATCACCAAAACAAAGAGAATCCAGAAGTGCAACAGGTCGAGCACCCATGGTAAAAATATCCCTTAAGATACCCCCGACACCTGTTGCTGCCCCCTGAAATGGCTCTACTGCTGACGGATGATTGTGACTTTCCATTTTCATAACAACAAGTTCTTTTGCGCCTATATCAATTACACCGGCATTTTCACCAGGCCCCTGAGCCACCCAATCGGCTTTTGTGGGTAACATTTTTAATAAAAAGCGTGTATTTTTATAACTGCAATGCTCACTCCACATCACTGAGTATATTCCCAGCTCTAATTCATTGGGTTCACGTCCCAGCAAATAACAGATACATTCATATTCATAGGAAGTCAAATTCCATTTTTGCCAAAATATCTTTTGTTCAAACTTTTCCATATATAGCACCTATGTATAATCATTCCACTAAAATATTTTTCTTCTCTAAATACATCAAAATAGATTCAAATATTACCCGTCCATCCTCAGAACCAAGACAATCCTCAATACATCGCTCGGGATGAGGCATTAGACCAAACACATTTCGTTCTTTGTTACAAATACCGGCAATATTAGATAGAGAACCATTGGGATTTGCCTGTTTGGAGATATTTCCGTTGACATCACAGTATTTGAATATTATCTGATTGTTTTTTTCCAGTCCGTGTATGGTTTCTTTATCAGCATAATAACAGCCTTCCCCGTGGGCAATTGGCATCTGTAAAACCTGCTTCTTTTGACACATCCCGGTAAAGGGTGTATCGATATTCTCGACTCTGATTGTTTGTTGTCTGCACATAAAATGAAGGCAATCATTTCTGATTAAAGCACCGGGTAAAAGCTGGGTTTCGGTTAACACCTGAAATCCATTACAAATACCTAAAACAAGCCCTCCCTTTTCAGCAAAATCTATGACCGCAGACATAATAGGAGAATACCGGGCAATAGCCCCGACCCTCAAATAATCACCATAAGTAAATCCTCCGGGTAAAACAATACAATGATAGCCATCCAGGTCATTATCTTTATGCCATATCCTATCAACTGGAACCTGTAGTACGTTTTTTATCGCATAATAACAGTCAAAATCACAATTTGAGCCGGGAAATTGTACAACTCCAAATTTCATTTATTGTTCCTCAATCTCATATTTAAAATCTTCAATGACCGGATTGGAAAGGAGTTTTTTACACATATCCCGGACCTGTGTTTCAATTTCTTCCCTTGAATTCCCCTCTACCCGAAGTTCAATCAGTTTACCTACCCTAACTTCTTTTACCTTTGAAAATCCCAAAGAAAGCAACGCCTGATGTGCCGCTTTTCCTTGAGCGTCCAGGACATCTTTCTTTAATTCTACATCTATTCTTACAGACCACATATTAATCGCTTCTTCCTGTATCAATGAATAACTCCTATTTTATATTTTTTCTATTTATCAGACTTTAGTAAACTGCTGAATTTCTTCTAAAATATCTTGAAGAGCAGGAATTCCTTTAAACCATTCTCTGCCAGTAATCTCATTGGTAAAAGCACAATATACTTGAGATATTAATAATTTTAATCTGAGGGGTAATGGTTCGGGGCTTAATTTGACAAGTTTTTTCCAATTGGTAACATCTTTCTTCTTTGCATTAATAATTTCCTGATACCAATCACTATTTCGGTAATAAAGACGAGCAATCTCTTTACTAACTGGCATTCCCTTGTAGGTAAAGCGACATTCATCCAAAGTACCCAATACATCCACTAAAACAACATTCTGATTTTGATCCAGGGCAAATTCAAATTTTCCGTCTTCGTTTTTTAAACCTACCTCTTGTACCTCTTTACTAATTATCTGATTGATTCTCAGTGTAATTGCATTTATTTCTCCGATTTTTTGATTAGATAATTGAGATATCTGTTGGGCTTCCTGCCAGGTGAGATAGCGGTCACTAGCTTCCAGTTTAGTTGAAACATCCAAATGAGGACGACTTAATTCAACTTCTTCTTCAGGCATTTCTTTTAAACACAAATCTTCAAGTCTCAGTTCTCCATCCCTCAAGCGTTTGAAAACACTGGATCCTAATGGAAGTGCGTTACGATAAATAATCTCCAGAGGTATTAAATAATTAGCCTTTTCATATTGATATATTTTGTAATCATAAACATTTTTATCGGTTAATTCTGGATACAGAACTCTATAAAGTTTGCTTTCAAGGACATTAACCGGTTGACTTAGGCAGGAAAGAGTTTTAACCTGTCCGTTTTCAACTAATCCCAGATAGTGTGTCGATATTCCATTTTTTCCTAGTTTCTCAAAAAAATAAGCAGCAGCAATACATAAAGCAGACCCCTTTTGTTCAACAAGATCAGGCATTTCACCCCAATCAAAAACAGAATAACGGTCAGAAAAAACAAATCTTCCCCGGCCAGGATATTCTCTGGTGGGAGCATCCAAAACAGTTAAATCCTTCACACTGCCCATATAAAGACTCCTTACAGTTTATAAAACTTTACTCAATTCCCCTATTGAGTTCCAGATCTTTGATTTTTTGTCCCATTATATTTATATAGGATACTAATTTCTCTCTTAACTTATGATTTTCCAATGCCAAAATTCTCGCTGCCAACAAAGCGGCATTGGCTGCATTGTTAATTCCTACCGTTGCAACAGGAACTCCCTTGGGCATCTGCACAATAGAAAGGAGGGAATCTAAACCTTCCAGGATTGGCGTTTTAATCGGTATACCGATAACAGGCAATAATGTCTTCCCGGCAATAATGCCTGGCAAATGGGCAGCACCTCCTGCACCGGCAATTATCACTTTAAAACCCCGCTGTGAAAACTGGCTAATATATTGAAAAAGAAAATCTGGTGTGCGATGTGCAGAAATTGCCCTTAATTCATAACTAATTCCTAACTCCTGAAGAACTTCCCTTGCCTTTTCCATGATAACTTGATCCGATGTACTTCCCATGATAATACTTATATCCACCTAAAACCTCCTTAATATGCTACTTTTTTATAATTTTTATTTAAAAATAAAAAACCCAGCCCAAGAGGTATTCCAAAATAAGAGTGGAACCTCTCCGCCTGGGATTTTAGCCCTACGGTGTAGTATAACTAATACACTTTGCACCACTTGGTTCGAACCCTGTGAAATATTTTTCTATTTAACAGGTGAATCCCTAAGGTGCACTTCCACTCGTAGCCATTTGTGATTTACGGTCACTTGGTAAAAACGTTTTCGCCATATCCGAAAACTTATACGAGTTTTTTATGATAGATTGTAAAATATCTGCTGAAAATATAGCATTATTATCTTCAATTGTCAAATAATAAAAAAAGCTAAAAACTTGTTTGAAAAACAGAGTCAAACGGCTTATTCTGGTTCAGATAAAGAAGAATTTTTATTGTTAAAATAATACCGAAATAAAATTATTAATCCGATACTAAAGCTCAAAATAAGCATATAACCAACAGAAAATAAATGATAGTTAAAAGATTTCAGAGCTATCCCTATTGAGGTCAGCAGTAAAAAGATAGAGTAGAGCTGTTTTAATTTCTCACCGGTTATGTTACAAGTAGCACGTACTCCAAAACTGATTCCTGCCAGACTGCCCAACCCTAAGAGCAGAGAGACCGGCACCTGGACTTTACCGGCCTGAAAATAGAGAAAGGCAGCAAAGATACTGGAGATGACAATAGTAACCAGGCTAGTCCCCACCGCATGATGAGGCTGCATATTAAGAAAGAGAATCAGGACAGGCACCAGAATAAAACCTCCCCCCACACCTAGAAAACCCTGTAAGCAACCCACCACCAAAGCAATGATTACAATTGGCCAGATGGAAATAGGTAAGGTATCCGGTTCGATTAATATCCTGGGAGGAAGATCTTTTATTTTTCTAAATAACTTGAAGGGATTGAAGTGAAACCTGGTATCCTTGGATAAAATAACCGTTTTTTTCTTTAAAGTTAAGAGTCCGAGTAGGAGTAAAAGGATAATATAGAGTAAACGTATATAAAAATCAGCCAGGTTAAGCCTGTCCAGTTTGAGCACCAGAGGCAGAGAAATTTGAATACCGATAAAGCTTAACAAACCCATAATGATAGAAACCTTAATCAAAGCATTTCCGGCCAGGTAATGTTTGAAGCCACCCAGAGAAGAGACTATCACAGCAAAGAATAGACCGGTTGCCACTGCATTAGCCATAGGCATACCTAGAATATTCAGTATAGGGGTCAGAATAAAACATCCTCCCACTCCAAAAAAGCCGCTAAGAATTCCGGTATTAAAACCAAGCAAAATCAAGAGTATCCAAGTATAAATCGAAGTCATTTCAAACATGATTGTGTTTCTTTCCTATTATTCTTTGACTATCTTTTAAAATTATATTTTAAGATTGTCAAGTTTAATATGTTTGTCAACAAATTTTTTGTAACTTTCCTACAATTACTTTATCAGACTCAGTTTTTTTAGTACTTCTTTTAAACGGTTTACTTCCTGGGTATTCAATGCTTGTGATGCCATTTTCATCCATTTATGACTTCGACCCAATAATGAAGCAGCAGCCTTGATTGAAGGAATTACCTTGATTCCGGTTACCTGAATAATCTCATACAGTTCATTTATCTTTCTTTGCATTTGAAATACTTTTTTAACATCATTCGCTTGTGCTGCCTGATACATTTTAATGTAGGGCTCAATATAAACATTGCCCAATCCAGTAACCATGCCATCAGCTCCAATGTTCAGAGAAGCTGCATCAAGATAGTCCTCTCCCTGTATCCAGGAAAATTGTTCAGGAACTTTGTTGAGACATGCCCTGGAAAAATTGATAAAATTTCCTGAACTATCTTTGATTCCGGCAATATTATCAATACGAGATAATTCTAAGATAGTAGAAAATTCAATGGGATTATGTGTGTTCTGAGGAATATGATATACAATGATAGGAACGGGGCTGTGTTGTGCAATTTCATTAAAATGCCATAGAATATCATTCTGAGAGACAGAGTAATAATAAGGAGTGACTGAAACAATAAAATCCGGCCCTAAAGGGGCAAAAATTTCTATTTCTCTTAATACCATTTCAGTGGAAGGTTGAATACAGGCAGCGCATAAAAATTGCTCCTGTTTTTTTATTTCCCGGACAACCTTCAAAACTTTTATCTTTTCCTCGGTAGACAGCCAAGCTCCTTCTCCAGTAGTACCATTCACAAAAAACCCCTGAACTCCTGAAGAAGCAAGATAATTTGACTGTTTCCATAATAATTGAGCGTTAATTTGTCCATCTTCATTAAGCGGAACAATGATCGCAGGGATCACACCCTTTAATGTCTTGTTAGTTTTTAAATCAATCATGATCAATCTCCTGTCCTGTGATTTGGTTAACCTTTATTTACTTTATTTTTTCACTCTCCAGAGAAGCACATATTTTTAATAAATCCTTGACTCGGTCATCTGTTGTGGTTGCTTCAATATCTGGCATGGCAATATCACAGGGGGCTAATTCCTGATAAATTTTTCCCATATCCTTTTTTATTTCCTCAATGGGAGCCCTTAAAAGACGCTCGGCTGAATAGATTAAACATCTTCTCGCATCAGGAAACTCACGTTTTACTCTGGGAAGGTCAGACATAATTCCCATATCCAGATATCCTAATTTTGGCAAGGTTTTAATCTCTTCAATATAGGGGGTCACATTCCAATTACAGGTATGAAAACCAAAACGCTCAAACCTTTGGGCAAATTTTTTATCCAATGGTAATAAGAACTCACGATAGGTTTTGGCAGAAACCATGTTCAAGGTACAATTACTCACTACAAAATGATTGACATAAAATCCTGATTTACGCTGCCTATCTTGAACGATTTGGGCCAATCGAATCATTACCTCGGTAATGACCTTAAACAAATGTCTAGCAAGCTCCGGTTTATCATAAAAATCCATGAAAATCTGCTCACCTCTTAAATGGAAAGCGTTATTAAGGACACCCTGCCAGTTTAAATATCCATGAATTTTACCCCATTCTTTTTCAATCATATCCATCTGTCGAAATAATTCTTCTACAAAGGGGGAGCCCAAAATTTTATCTGTATCCAGTTGAACAATTTCTTTATCGCTGATCTTTTCTTTTTTTATATCTAATTCCGGCCATCGATCATTAAGATAAATTAAAGGAAATCCAAAAGCAAGGGGTATCACATAAGCTCCATAACATCCGGAAATTGTAGCAAGATCTTCTTTATTTTTTTCATCCCAATAATGAACCATGGGAAAAGCACGGCATAATTCTCTTTTCATCTTGATTAAGCTTTGATAACGGTAATGGGGATCTTTATGCCATTTTTTATAAAAGTCAACTCCACAACGTTGATGGTACCAACCTGGCACAAAACCGAGCGAAACTCTCATATCCGATTCTGTCCCATCTGCGGGCTCTCTTCTTGCGGGTCCTCCGATTGGAATATGATTTCTTAATTTTAGTATCTTCAAAATATCTTTCCCTTATTACCTTACTATAATTAAGTACATATTTAATATTTTCTTTTTTAGTAAAAATATTTAATATATAATAGATTTTTTATCCCATCGTATTGGGTAAAAACAATACAATTTCCGGAATATAGGTAATTAATAAAAGAACTAAAATAAGCACCAAAAGCATGGGAAATATCTCTTTAATAATCGTAACAAGGGGTGTTTCGGAAATACCAGAA
>CAYSAA010000131.1:0-1539 GCA_964428905.1 uncultured Atribacterota bacterium | reverse complement strand
ATAAAAAACAAAATCAATTGTTGCGGGCCGTTAGCTCAGTTGGCAGAGCATCTGACTCTTAATCAGAGGGTCGCAGGTTCGAGGCCTGCACGGCCTACCAAAAATTTGCCTCCATCGTCTAGGGGTTTAGGACACCGCCCTTTCACGGCGGCGACAGGGGTTCAAATCCCCTTGGAGGCACCATTTTTTAAATAAGATAATGGGCGGATAGCTCAGTTGGTAGAGCACCTGCTTCACATGTAGGGGGTCACAGGTTCAAGTCCTGTTCCGCCTACCATTATTTAAAAGGTATCGTTGTAGCTCAATTGATAGAGTAACGGAATCGTAATCTGATTTAGGGGGGTTTTCGATAGCCCCCAGCAATTTCCACAAAAACAACCAAAATCCCTGATAAAAAAGTCTTCCATTGTTATTATTTTAGTTTTCGTCCCAAGAATTTAGGCCATTTTAGCTATCTCATGGGTACTATATTTCCAAGTCTCTTTCCCGAGAGTAAACTTTTGGAGCTAATTTCTTGAAGGAATATGAAAAATTATCAATGTATCTTAACTCAATGGCTGCATTATCAGAGGGAGAAAAGTATAGATATACTTCTTCCTCTTACCCAACACTTTTTTACAAAAGATTTACAATTTGTTTATCATTCTTTTGCTTTATTCTGCTATTTTATAAGGCAAGGAGTTCTAAACAATGAATATTCTAAAGACATTGAATTATATAATTGATATTTCCTTGATTGGCTATTCTCTCTATTTTCTTCTATTTTTTTTTCTTGGTCTGTTTACCAGAAAAAACAGAGATTTCAATGCTCCGGAAAATAGATTCGCCATTATTGTTCCGGCACATAATGAAGAAAGGGTAATCTCAAAATTGCTTGCTAACCTAAGAGAATTGGATTATCCCCAAGCCCTTTATGATATTTTTGTAGTAGCGGATAACTGTCAGGATAATACTGCCAAAATAGCCCAATCCTGTCATGTCAATGTCTTTGAAAGAATAAGTCATACCCAAAAAGGAAAAGGATATGCCCTTAAATTTGCTCTGGAAAGAATCGGTTTTATGGAAGGGGACTCGAACTATGATGCAGCAGTCGTTTTTGATGCCGATAATCTTGTTCAAGAAAACTTCTTGCAAGTAATGAATAACAGATTACTTAAAGGAGAAAAAATTATCCAGGCGTATGTGGATGCCAAGAATCCGGCAGATAATTGGGTTACCGCTACCTTTTCTATGATGTTCTGGATTAATGACCGTTTTAATTTGCTGTCACGTTACAATATTGGATTATCAGCTGTTTTGATGGGAACCGGCATGTGTATTTCTGGTGATACCCTAAAAAAAATTGGTTGGGATACCGTTACTTTAACCGAGGATCTGGAATATTCCATTCAGGCTCTCTCTCAGGGAATCAAGACAGCCTTTGCCAGGGAAACCAGGATCTTTGATGAAAAACCTTTATCATTCAAAGCTAGTTGCCGCCAAAGATTACGCTGGGGACGAGGCCAATTATCAGTTGCCTTCAAATATGTACCTGAATTA
>CAYSAA010000130.1:0-2551 GCA_964428905.1 uncultured Atribacterota bacterium | reverse complement strand
GTTTCCGGGTCTCTCCTGGCAGGGTCTTCAAATAAGTCCAGGTATAAGCGATGAGGACATTGAATATAATTATAGAGCATATCAGCAGAAATTTTCTGTTCCATTTTTTCTCCAAGAGTGTTTAGAGATGAAATTTATTAATTTAGGTTTGAATGATTCTTAATAACTTATTATTTTTATAACAATTAGATAGCAAAATTGCAAGGGTAAAAACAGTTAAGGTTTTCAGTTATCAGTTTACTATCCAATATTCTTAAGTATATAATTGATGGTTGTTTCAATTAAACATGATATAAAAAATTTATTGTTAGATAGATTATTGATTAGCATTAGTGTATTGTTGTGTAATTTGATATTAATTAAGTATAGTTTATGGAATCAAAATATAATCCTTGACTCATACGTGATTATTAGTATACTTATAAGTATAATACTTTAAAGTATACTAATAGATAAGTGGAGGGAGGATTTTCCAATGTTTGTTAATAGAATCCAAGAATTGAATTTTTTAGAAAAGACATTTAAGGAAAAAAAAGCCCGCTTTGTAATTATGTATGGGAGAAGAAGAATTGGTAAGACTGAATTACTAAGACAATTTTCTAGAAATAAAAAACACCTTTTCTTTTCTTCTGATCTTTCATCAGAGCAAGAACAATTAAAACAGTTTAGTGAAAAAATATTTCAGTTAACCAGAGAATCTTTTTTGGAAACCCAGTCTTTTAATTCATGGGAATCCCTATTGCGATATATTTTTGATTATTTAGTTCTTAACACACCATTAATAATCATAGATGAATTTCCTTATCTATGTATAAGCAATCCAGCGCTTCCTTCAATAGTACAGAAAATATGGGATGAAAAAGGGCAAAGAACCAATGTATTTCTTATTTTATGTGGTTCGTATATGAATTTTATGGAAAAAGAGATTTTAGGGAATAAAAGTCCTTTGTTTGGCAGACGTACTGGACAGATGGTTTTGGAACCACTTTCTTATGAAGAGCTTGAATCCTTTTTTCCTAACTACACAGAAGAAGAAATCATTTCTACTTATGGGATTCTTGGAGGTACTCCGGCTTATTTACAGCGATTCAAGGATAGCAAATCAGTAGAAAAAAATGTAAAAGATGAGATATTGAATAAAAATGGATTTCTATTTAGTGAACCACGTTTTTTATTGATTGAAGAGCTGAGAGAACCATCAATATATTTCTCTATTTTACAGGCCATTGCCTTTGGTAGAACAAGATTAAATGAAATTGTACAGGCAACCGGTATTGGTGATTCTCACAAAGTAAATAAGTATCTTAGTGTTTTACGAGAGTTACGTATTGTAAAGAGGGAAATTCCTGCTACAGAAGAGAAACCTTACAAATCCAGAAAAGGTATTTACCTATTGGCCGATCCATTTTTTCGATTTTGGTTTAGATATGTTTTGCCCAATCTTAGCTATCTTGAAGAGGGCGAAATTAATTACGTTTGGCAAGAAAAAATCAAACCTTCAATAAATAGTTTTTTAGGATTCACGTATGAAGATATATGCTTACAGAAAATAAAACAATTTAATAGAAGGAATATTCTTCCTTTTAAGGCTAAGGATATAGGGCGTTGGTGGAGTAATAAGGAAGAGATTGATATTGTGGCTTATGATGATCAAAATTCTTTTATTTTTGGGGAATGTAAATGGAAAAATAAAAAGATTGGTTTAAAAGAACTACAAGTTCTAGAAAGAAAAGCTAGTATTTTTCTCAACGTAAAACGAAAATATTATGTTCTATTTTCTAAATCAGGGTTTAGCGAACAATTGAAAGACCTTTCCAATCAAAGAGAAGACATTCTTCTCTATAAATAATCTATTTTTTTGCTTCTTCCATTGCTTTCTGGGCCAGGATTAGAGTGGGATCAATAACCGGAATTTTACTATCACCGTCTTTAAGTACCAGGGGTATTTCAGTGCATCCGGCAATGATGCCTTGAGCGCCTTTTTGAATCTGAGCCTCCGCAATCTTAATCATTTGCTTTCTTAAGTTCCGCAATTCGTTTCCTGCTTTAACTTGATAAATAATTTCCATGATTTGATTTTGCTCTTCTTCTGTGGGAAGCAATGTTTCAATATCTATTGCATCGAGGAAGGTTTGATAAAGTCCGGTTTTATAAGTACCCTTAGTGGCAAAAAGACTTATTTTTTTAACAGCAGGCAAGGATTGATGAATATAAGTTGCTGTTTCCTGAATCATATGTATGATGGGTATATTAATTTTCTTTTGAATTTTATGATAAAAATAATGAGCCGTGTTGCAGGGCATGATAATGAAGTCAGCTCCGGCTTTTTCCAGATTTTGGGCTGTACGGATTAATTCTGGCAGTGGATTTTCACCTGCATATAGAATTGCCTTGGTGCGATCGGGTATCTTGGGGTTGTTGTCAATAATCATTCTGAGATGGTCTTGATCTTGCTTGGCAGAGGATAATTTAATAATCTTTTCAAACAGATCAATCGTTGCTTCAGGCCCCATCCCACCAAGAATGCCAATGATTTTTTCTTTCATCATCA
>CAYSAA010000129.1:0-2144 GCA_964428905.1 uncultured Atribacterota bacterium | reverse complement strand
GAGATGGCAATCCCTCAGTGAGTTAGATAAACTGGTTATTCATAAAGCCATAGATAAAGCCAGAGTATTCTGTGCAGAGACAAATTTAAAAGCAGAAGCTGAACTGGTTGAGTTCTTTAGAAATGAAGGTCTTGTTGTGATAGAAGATCCGGACAAAGAAGCCTTTGCTGAATATGCCCAATGGTCCTATCAGAATGAAAGCAAAGATATTTCCATGAATTGGGATATGGAACTTTACCAAAGAATTCAGGAAGCTAAACCTGAATAATACGGGTAGATATTAAATTAAGATAATTTGTCTGGTTATTGGTCCCATCATCATTGCTAAATGGTGATGGGACTTCCAATATCCAATATAATGTTGAAAAGTATATAAGGAGTATCGGATTTTGAAGAAAAAGCCATTGTGGGAGAAAGTAGGAAAATTTTTATTGGATTTGACTGAAATATATATACCGGCGGTTACTTTTTGTGCATTATTTATTGTCTTTATGTTACAAGTGTTTTACCGTTACTTCTTAGTTCCTTTAACCTGGCCCTTGGAATTTACCCTATTGATGTTTATTTGGACAACTCTCTTTGGAGCATGTTATGCCTATCGAAAAAATGAGCATGTTAAGTTTACCATGATTTATGATAGTGTTAGCCCTAAAAAGAAGTGGTGGATGAGGTTTGTTGGAAATATTCTACTTCTGGTTTCATTTGTCATTGCCTTTTTCCCAACATATCGCTGGATTCATTTTATGTCTTTCAAGAAAACCAATGTTCTCAAAATACCTATGAATTTTGCCTATTCTCCATATTTAGTATTTATGATTATTATGATGGGAAGATTTATCTATGATTTATATATCGAAATAAATCGCTATCGCCAGGGAGAATTTTAAAATGGAGCTGCCACTATTTGTCTTTATTCTGTGTTTTATTATTACCTTTATCATAGGAATGCCCATTGCTTTGGGTATGATGATGAGTTCAATATTTTATTGTCTCTTGGCACCCGGACCGGCAACCGGTTTACAGATGGTTGCCACTCAATTTTTAACCCAATTGGATGTAAAATTTGTGCTTATTGCTGTTCCCCTTTTTGTCTTTGCCGCCAATGTGATGAATACCGGGGAGGTCACCAATCGGATTTTTGGTTTTGCAGATACTGTGGTAGGTCGCTGGCGCGGAGGGTTGGGACATGTTAATGTGGTAGCATCAATCATTTTTTCGGGTATGACCGGTTCGGCAATAGCCGACGCCTCCGGACTGGGATTAATGGAAATAGAGGCTATGCGTCGTCATGGCTATGATGATGGATTCAGTTGTGCCATTACGGCGGCTTCGGCAACCATAGGTCCTATTTTCCCTCCCAGTATTCCCATGGTTTTTTATGCCATGCTTTCCGGTGCTTCTATTGGAAAATTATTTATTGGAGGAATGATTCCCGGATTATTAATCGGCATTGCCCTGATGATTTATATTGCTATTATTGCCGGGAGAAGAGGATATCCTAGGGGAGGTAAATACAATTGGCAGGAATTTTTAAAAATTACCTTTAATGCTGCTCCAGCTTTAATGACACCGGTGATTCTCATTGGTGGAATCTATACTGGCATTGTGACCCCTACCGAAGCAGGAGCTTTAGCAGGATTCTATGCCTTGATGATATCCTTTACTTTTTACAAGGCCTTAGGTTGGCAAGAGCTGAAGAAGATAATTTTTGATACGGCAATGACAACCGGCAAGTTGACGCTGATTGTCGGTGCCGCCTTTTCTTTTTCTTATATTGTGGCAATTGAGAGAATTCCAGGTATGTTCGCCAATCTTTTGTTAGGGATTACAACCAATAAATATGTTTTATTATTAATTATTAATATTCTTTTTCTGGTACTGGGGATGTTTATTGATACCATGGCTATTACGTTGGTCTTTATTCCCATGGTTTTACCATTAATTAATAATCTGGGAATTGACCTGATTCATTTTGGGGTGGTTGTGGTACTAAATATGATGATTGGATTGTCTACACCTCCTTTTGGAATGTTATTATTTATTACTTCTGGTATTTCCGAAACACCCCTTGTTACGATTATTAAAGAGATATTTCCCATGCTTTTGGTGCTTATTTTAGTTCTTTTATTAATTACCTATATTCC
>CAYSAA010000128.1:0-1689 GCA_964428905.1 uncultured Atribacterota bacterium | reverse complement strand
ATTATTTGTTCCTTTAAATAGAACATTCCCAGGAATTGCTATAATGGTTAACTCATCTTTTAATTGGTCAACTGTCATCATTTTCACCTCATTTTTTTTACTTGGAGAATATTTCTTGTTTTCTCCTGTTGTCCCCATGATTTTTAAACTGTATTCTTCATCAAACTTTTTTAATTGTTAGTTATATTTAACCTAACTATTAGTTTAAAAAAATTATACTACTTTTAATAATATTTCTATCAATAAATTAATTTCCTCTTCATTTAAGGATTTTCCCATTCTTCTAATAAAATGCTCATTCACTAACTGTTCTAATCTAGCAATCTTTTTGCCTTTATCGGTAAGAAACAGGTAATATACCCTTGCGTCATGATTGCATTGTTCTTTCTTAACGCAATCCAACTGAATAAATTTTCTAACCATTTCGGTAATTGATGGTTTGGATAAACTTAATTCTTCAGCTAATTGACTTATGGTAACATATTGACGTCCATCAAATTTCTTCAAGTATTCAATCTGTTTTAAGGTGAATTTGGCAATATTATATTGCTGCACGACTTGAAGTCTACATTCTGTTTTAATCTGCATAAACCGATTGAATGCATCAAATAGCTTCTGATGTTCTTTCAAAATGCACCTCAATAAGTTAATAGTTAGTTAGCTATTCCCTAACATTTTCTCACAGCCATTTTGTTTTGTCAATAGGTTCAAGATGTGAGTTTCAATAAAAAAGTGAAAAACTTATTTTGTAAGATATGACGAACTTTTGTCTTTTACCTTTCGTTTAATTTGACAATAACAATTTTCATAGGAAATAATGCAATCTTCTACATAAACGGGTCGACAGCTGGTATATCTAATTGGGAAATTTTTTTGTAACCCCTTATATAATCTTAACACTTTTAAATTTTCAAAAATATTTTGGCTATCTATCAACAATAAAGATTTGAAGCCATATTTTCTTTAATCATATGGCGAAAATCTTTTCCGATATCAACTCCTCCAGATAGCCTTTTCATTCCCTTCCTCCTGTTTTTTGGCCTAGCCTCTTGCCCTATCCTGTCTATAATAGCCATTTTAAAGGCATCTTCCCATTAGACTTTAGGGGGAGACCGAGGAGCATCCGGCAGTTCAAATCGAGTCACCTAAGACAAACCAGTTGTCTTTGGACAAAACCCTAAAGCCACAAATGCTCCTCTGGCCATATGTACTTATTCTGGCATAAAGAAAGTGATTTGACTATCCTGATGGTTCAGATTATGCTATAGTTGAATGTTATTTTTCGATTATAGACTCCTTAATTTTTTCCAACAAAATTATCTATTCTCTCTTTGACTTCTTCAAATTCACCTGGTAAGCCTAAAGTACAAAATCCATAATTTGGTTAAAATTTGATTTTCTTTTCTTTATGATAATTCAAAACTTCTATGTCTTTTGCTATCTTTCTCCATTTAATAATCTCTCAAATGCTTCCAGGTTCCCCATTGCATCATTCACAGGATTATGGTCATGCGGGGTAATGCGTAATTTCTTCCATGAACTGGAATTTGCAAAATCTCCAACAAGGCCAGCGTAAAAATCACCAATCCTTCTAGCACTCCAACCGAATGGATTTCTGCCAATGGTACGCCAAAAACCATCATTAATCCACTGCCAGTCAAAGGCAGGGTTGTCGCTTACAAAAATCGG
>CAYSAA010000127.1:0-5220 GCA_964428905.1 uncultured Atribacterota bacterium | reverse complement strand
GAAACATAAAAGAAAAAAGGAGCAAACGGATTATGAAGGTCAAATTAGCATGTGGAACGGATAATGTTTCTGAATTTACTACCGAACATTTTGGATCATCCAAATATTTCTTGATTTATGAGTTTGACTTAGAAACAGGAGATTTAATATTTTTAGAGAAGGTAGATAATTCTACTCCGGAAGAAGAAAAACATGGGGATAGCAAAAAAGCGAACAGTGTTTCTGAGTTATTAAAAAATGTTTTTATTTTTGTAGCATTTACTTATGGACCGAATATCATCAGAATAAGAAAGCGATTTATTCCAATTATTTCCAGAGGAAAAAATATTAAGAAGACACTAAATAAAATTAAGCTGCTTAATGATCAAATAAAATCTGAAATAGAAAAAGAAAATAGCATTGATAAAGATATAATCTATATTAAAGAAGAGGGATAAAGCGGAGGTATAAAATTGGATTACCAGGAAAAATATAAGCAATGGCTACATAGTTCTTATCTTAGTGAAGATGCCAAAGCTGAGCTTCGTTCTATTGCAGACAATAAAGAAGAGATTCAGGACCGTTTTTACAAGGACTTGGAGTTTGGTACCGGGGGAATGCGGGGAAAGATTGCCATGGGTACCAATCGAATGAATATTTATACGGTTGGCAAATCAACTCAGGGTTTGTCGAATTACCTTCTGGCTGAAGTGAATAATGCGCATCAAAAGGGTGTGGTCATTGCTTATGATCCCCGACACAAATCAAGGGAATTTTCTGAAAGGGCAGCCCAGGTGCTGGCAGGTAATCAAATTAAGGTCTATCTTTTTGATGATATTCGTCCCACTCCTGAACTTTCCTTTGCGGTCAGAGAATTGAGCGCGGCAGCCGGAATTGTCATGACTGCCAGTCATAACCCACCGGATTACAACGGTTACAAGGTCTATGCTGAAAATGCAGCCCAGATATTACCGGAGGTTGCTGACCAGATTATTGAAAAAATCAGTCAGATTCAGGATGATTCGGAAGTTAAATTGATAACTCTAACAGAAGCAAAAGAGAAAGGCGTATTTCAGCTGATCGGGGAAGATATTGACCATAACTATTATCAAAAAGTAAAGCAATTATCATTAAGTAGTGACTTGGATAAGACCATAAAAATTGTTTTTACTCCTTTACACGGAACCGGTAATATACCAGTACGAACTGTTTTGAAAGAAATGGGTTTTGAAAATGTATTCATTGATGAAGAGCAGGCTAAACCTGATCCCGAATTCTCTACTGTGGATTCTCCCAACCCGGAAAATCCGGAAGCATTTCAGCGGGCATTCAAGCTGGGCAAAGAGGTGAATGCCGATATCCTGATAGCCACAGATCCGGACTGTGACCGAGTTGCTGTCGCTGTTTGGTCGAAAGTTGAGAGTGAATATGTATTCCTGAATGGTAACCAGACCGGTGCCCTACTGCTGGATTATATCCTGAGCAGGCAAAAAGAAAACGGTCAATTACCCCAAAATGGTTTTGTCATTAAAACCATTGTCACCTCAGAAATGGGTAGAGTCATTGCCGGAGATTATGGTATACAAACTTATGATACCCTGACCGGATTCAAGTTTATTTGTAATAAAGCGATGGAACTGGAAAAGAAAGGCCAAACCTTCCTTTTTGGTTATGAAGAAAGCATCGGTTATCTGACTGGTGATTTTGTCCAGGATAAGGATGCTGTTATCAGTGCCATGCTGATTGCCGAGATGGCTGCTTACTATAAAAAGAAAGGCATGACCTTGCTGGATGCACTCAATCGGCTTTACCAACAGTATGGTTATTTTCTGGAACATTTGGAATCCATCTATCTGGAAGGCATGGAAGGGGAGCAGCAGATGACAAAGATCATGGCAGCTTTTCGGGAAGAATTCCCGGAAATACCAGGGATGCCTATATCCCGGAAGATTGATTATCAATCTTCTTTTCAATATGACTATGAAAAGAATCAGAAGGAAATCATTGATATCCCCCAATCAGATGTCTTAAAATGTTTCTTTTCCAATGGTTCCTGGTATGCCATTCGTCCTTCCGGTACCGAGCCGAAAATTAAAATCTATATGTCCCTGGTTGGAAAAAACAAATTAGAATCAGAAGCAAAACTGGATAAAGTGAAGTCTGTTATTCTTCAAAAAATAGACCATTTGATAAAATAATCATTGGTGATCTGTCAATAATAAAGATTTTACCCCTTATAGCAGTAGCAGTTGATAAATTGTTAATTTAATTAGACTCAGTACCCGATACGCGATACTGAATACTATATATGCTTTTTGGGAGCATATTTTGCATAAAAATATTAATCTATTATTACCAATTAAAGTAATTATCCTGGCATTTGCATTATTGTTAATGTTAACCGGAATAAATATGACATCATTTGCTGAATTTTCTGCCGATGAACCTATATTATTAAGTTCTACAAATAGTGAATTTGAGAAAAGCTGGACTTGTTCTCCTTATTTTACTCAATCAGTACATTTAAAATGGCAAGAAGAGGGTGGTATAAAAGATTTTCAGGGTTTATTGGTTCCTGAGCTGGGAACTATTATCAAAAATGACTCCCAATCTGATATTTCCCTTTACCTTGATTTTTCAGTATCTGCACAAATCTATGATATTTATAATATTCAATTTGCACCTACAAATTTTAATATTAATGAAGCATATTTAAATTACAAAACAGATTTTTCCAACAGATATCTTCCTGCTAATCTTAAATGTGAATTATACCCCGATAATGATCTATTTAATCTTGGCATGGAATCGGAATGGTTTCGCCAAAATAATTTAGAAGTATATACAGAAATTTTACTTTATGATTTATTCTCCTGCGCTGACGATAAATTGCCAGATAATAATTGTGGGTTAACCATAGGAGCACAATGGTCTGATATATTTAATAGGGAAGACGATAAGTGCACAAATTTTAAAATAGAATTTAGCAGCATAGACAAACAAGCTCTACTGCAAATAAACCAAAAAATAGATAGTGATCTTTTTTTCGAAATTACTTATACAACCCAACCTCTAATTTCTACATCTTTGAATTACGATATATATAAAAATTGGCAATTAGAGCTTAGTGCTTTATTTAGCAATATCCAGGAAATCGATAACCAGCCAAATCAAAATATCAGGGAATTTTCACTCATCACAGCATTTATCTATAAATTCTAAGCAGGCACTTGCACCATTTACAACTTTTGACTTATTATTTGCTATTAACTATAATTTAATTAGTTATTATACTTTCTATTTTACTAAGGCATCTAAGAACAAAAAATGTAGGGTTATTAATACTAAATCTACAAACTCGCAATTTGAATTATAATAAATAAATATGCATTTTACAAAGGGCAATTGATTTATGAATAATCATATTAATTTAAGAAAATTTACCTGGGAATATCCAGGGGAAAAATATCTCCTATTAAGATAGTAAAAGAGATAAAAAAACATTTCCAGGAGGAACAAATATCTCTGGTGGAAATGAAAGAAGATTTCGTTGACCTATGGACGATTATAAAAGAAACACGATATTCTCTAAATGATATATTCTATTTTTGTAAAAAAAGTATGGTTCTGCTTTTTCAGAATCCATAGCTTTAAAGGCTTTGACTTATTTTAAAGATGCTGAAGACGCAGATATGCCAGTGGGAATAAAATATCATTATTTTTGGAATCAAATAAAAAAGGACCTTATAACTTTATCCTATAAATATTTCAACCAGCAAATAAAAAAGAAATGATTTATAATTTTACAACAATCTAACCTTCTTTTTTAGTTATTGTGCATAGTCTAAGTATCCCTGTCATTTCGATAGACCTACTCCTTCCTGACAATTACAAGGCCACTTTTCCCCCTGTCATTGCAAGCGACCCCACTCCGTTGTTATAAGGGACCCGAACATCCCTCTTTCTGTCGTTGCGAGCGACCGAAGGGAGCGAAGCAATCTCATCCAATTATTCCCATAATATTTTCACCGAAAACTGGGAACTGTAAACTAAAAACTATTTTATCTTGCACCTTGCAACTTGCACCTAGCATCTCGATACTGATTTGACCGGCCGACTTTTTTTATTTTGTATTTTATTTCCTCCCCCTCCCCCTCACCCTACCCTCTCCCTCCGAGGGGAGAGGGAAGTTTCAGAATAATTGTTTTTCAAATAGCACCTCACATCTTGCATTCAATGAATATTTTTTTGATTCTTGATTGGAGATTAGTGACCGGTGATTAGTGATTCTTTAAACGAATTTATTAATTGCTTTGAACCTCCCCCTTGAGGGAAATATTAGAAAAAGATAATTTCCTAATATCTTGTCAATCTTGAGGAAAAATGTTTTTTCAATTTAGATCTTGTATATTTTAACTGAAAACTGATAACTGAAAACTGTATTTACTACTCATTTCCTCCCCCTTGAGGGATGGATTAACCCTTCTTTTGTTTCCTCCCCCTTGAGGGGGGAGGATGAAGGTGGGGGTGAGGCTTTTTCTGTCATTGCGCGAAGCGAAGCAACAAAGCAATCTCATACACTTAAGCCCCCGAAGTATTTTACTGTAAACTGACAACTTTTTAAATAAGCATCTGACAACGTGCAACTTTATTATCTCGCAAATTTTACATCTTTTGACTTATTCTTTGTTATTAACTATAATTTAATTAGTTATTATATTTTTTAATACTTTCACAAATTGGCAACTTGAATTATATATTAAATAATCAAATATCTTATAAGGGATAACCTGGTTTATGAACAATAATTTAAATTTGAGAAAATTTACCTGGGAATATACCGAAAAAAATATCTCTGAAGAAAAAATTTTAAATTCTCCGGAGTTGGTCTCACGAATATTGAAATACGGAAATATTTACGAGTGGATTTGGCTTGTTAACAAAATCAGCAAAAAAGGGATTAGTGATTTTTTAAAACAGTATGCTTATAAACTTGATGATAGAACATTTAATTGGTGGAGGATTTATTGTGAATTTGACGATGCTTTCCAAAGAGCAAATAGAGGTATTGGAAATATTAAAGAAATTACTCCTATCAAATAGTCAATTCTATCTTGCTGGTGGAACAGGACTTGCTTTAATATTGTCTCATAGAAAATCTCTTGACTTTGATTTTTTCTCTGAATCAGCATTTTCTCCAATGAAAGTAACAAAAGAGTTAAAAAATCATTTTCAAGAAGA
>CAYSAA010000126.1:0-5689 GCA_964428905.1 uncultured Atribacterota bacterium | reverse complement strand
AGATGAAAAAATGAGTATCCTGATGGCTATATCATTTTTGGTCTTATTATTAATTGGTGTACCCATCTTTATCGCATTGTTACTGGCTTCATTTCTGGGGTTTCTTTATTTAGGCGATTATTCATTATTCCGGATTATGGTTCAACAGTTTTTTGGAGGCATGGATATATTTACCCTATTGGCCATACCGCTTTTTATCATGACCGGTAATTTAATGAATCGGGCTGGCATTACTGACAAGCTGCTCGATTTCAGCCGGGCATTGGTGGGACATTTAAAAGGTGGACTGGGTCACGTAAACATTGTAGCCAGTATCATTTTCGCAGGAGTCAACGGTTCTGCGGCTGCTGACACTTCTGCCATTGGATCAATATTAATCCCTGCTATGGTCAAAGAAGGTTATGACCGGTCTTACGCTGCCGGTATTACGGCGGGCAGTTCCCTGATTGGGCCGATTATTCCCCCCAGCATCTTTATGGTTATCTATGGCTCTATGACCAACCAGTCGATTGGCGGATTGTTTGTCGCCGGCATTATCCCTGGTTTGATCTTAGGTGGAGCCTTCATGTTAATGAACGGTTTTTATGCCAAGAAATACAATTTTCCGGTATCGAGTGAAAGAGCCGGCATTCGAAAGATTTTAACAATAAGCTGGCGATCCATGATCGGACTGGTTGCTCCATTGATTATCATTGGGGGTATAGTTACAGGAGTTGTCACACCGACCGAGGCTGGAGCAGTGGCGGTCTTCTATTCCACCATCATTGGATTTTTTGTCACCAGGAAATTATCAATCAGAGATTTTATCGCTGCTATCAATGAAACGGTCCGAAATACTACGGTTGTTTTTGTAATTATGGGAAGCGCCGCTGTGTTCAGCTGGTTGTTAAAATGGGAACAAGTTCCTCAGAAATTTGCAGGAATCATGGTAAACCTGACCGATAACAATACGGTATTATTAATCATTTTAAGCATGATGATTTTTGTTATCGGTATGTTTATGGAAGAAATCGCTGCCTTAATCTTGCTGACACCGGTTATCGCTCCGGTGGCTATGTATGCTGGTATTGATCCTCTGCACTTCGGCATTGTAATGACCTTAAATATTACCATTGCCTTGATTACGCCTCCCATGGGAGCCTGTGTGTATATCGTATCAGCAGTTGGGAAGGTTAAACTAGAAACTTTATTCAGGAAAATATGGCCTTTTGTTGCCGTCGCTATGACTGTATTATTATTGATAATATTATTTCCACCATTAGCAACGGCATTACCAAGATTATTTAATCTGTAAATTTGTAGATAGCCAATGAAAAACCAGCGGGGAGGGTATTTACTGATCCACTAGTAGAGGAAGCTTGAGCCATTCTGTCCTAAGAGTTAGCAAAATATTGATAAACAAGGAGATACTTAATGAATTTAGCTGATTATTCAAAAAAACTTATACCTGTATCAAATAATTTTAGATGGGAAGGAGCTAAAAAAGTGAAGATAGAAGAATCAGGTGAAAAACTGCTATCTCTGAATATGATACCGGAGAAATTCATCACCCGTCCGCAATATTTTATCCAGGGAATAAAAGGCGCCTTGCCAGAATGCTATATCCGGGAGGGTGCCTATGACAAATTACTGGAAGCTGCTGAAAAATTGCCAAAGGGTTATAAATTTTTAATATATGATGCCTGGCGACCTGAAAAAGTACAGAATGCCTTATATAAAAAGTTTCAGAAAGAGATGATAAGAAGATGCCCTGCTAAAAATGAAAAGGAAATAAATAGTCTCGTTGAAGAATATGTAGCCTTCCCATCCCATAAGAAGAAGAGCCCCTCCCCTCATTTAACAGGTGGAGCCGTTGATTTGACCATTATTGATGACAAAGGCAAAAAATTGGAAATGGGAACCGAATTTGATGATACCAGGGAAGAAACACATTCTGATTATTATGAACGAGTCCTAAAAAAGCGGGAATTAACGGAACAAGAAAAGGAGATACTACAGAATCGAAGATTGTTATACCATACTTTAATTCTTGCAGGATTTACGAATTACCCGTGTGAATGGTGGCACTATGATTTTGGCAATCAAGTATGGGCTTATATTAGCAATCAAAAAATTGCTTTTTATGGTGTATCATCACCTAATCTAAGATAGAAATATGATGATTAATACCTTAGAACATGATCTTTTAAATTGGTTTTACCGTTTCTTTATCCCAAATTTGTTAGCTATGGTTTAAGAGAAGTGTATCTCAAAACTGCTTAGTGCAAACCTGTTATTGTTTACTATCTTCCGGAGTAATAATATGAACTTAGATTTTAAAGGTAAAACAGTTGTTATAACTGGTGGAGCATCAGGTATTGGTGCAAGCATTCGTATTGAATTTACTGTTGCTGGAGCCATAACTTCTGCTCAGGAAATGGAAAAGTTATGTTCTTTAGCTGTATCCAGTTTTGGGTCTATCTCACCTTATTTCTCGCATCAGACTAGGCAGAATTTATTTGTGGTCAGCAAATGATTATTGATGGTGGATTAACCTATAGATGGAGGTTATAGTATGAACAAAAAAGAGATGATGAAAATTGCATATGAGCATGGTTTAAAGAATGAAAGAGATTACAGGGGTTGTGCCCAATGTGCAATAGCGGGAATTCAAGATGCTATTGGTATTAGAAACGATTACGTATACAAAGCAGGAAGCGGTCTTGCTGGTGGTGGTGGTGAATGTACGGATGGTAATTGCGGAGGTTACACAGGTGGTGCAATGATGATTAGTCTCTTAGTTGGAAGAACAAGGAAAGAAGAAGGAACAAAAAAGGGCAGAGCAGATAAATATGTTACATTTCGTCTTACCGCTGCTCTTCATGATAAATTTGTTGAGAAATATGGCGGTGTTTTATGTAGTGATGTACAAAAAAAAGTATTTGGAAGAACTTACAATTTAAGAAATGATGAAGAGAAAGAGCTATTCAGGGAAGCTGGGGCACATGAAGATGATAATAAATGTTGTGCTGCTGTTGGAGATGGAGCAAGATGGGCTGTAGAAATTATTCTTGATGAATTGGATAAGAATGGGCTCACTTTGGAAGATTTTACGGACTTAGAACAGATAGATGATAAGTAAGAATAGTAACCAATAAAAAAGGAGAGATAGAATGCCAGAAATTGATAAAGAAGGAAAAACCATCATGCTTGCTATTGATCATGGATATTTTCAGGGTTCAACATCCGGATTGGAACGCATAGATATCAATATTCTGCTTCATGCCCGGTACCAATAGTAATTGCGGGAGGGAAAAAGATTCCGGAGATGGAAGCCCATCGATGAAAGTTTTGATTTCACTAAAAATCGATAAGCACTATTGTGTCGTGTGTATTGGGCATTGAGTAAACAATTAATGAAATAATGTATAGATTCAAGAATGTGATCATCGTTAAATCAACAAAGGGGTTGAGAAATGAAAAACAGGCTAATAGTAAACAATCACTCTGTTGCCAGGAGTTTTTTTATAGTATTATTTTGTGTATTGTTGTTAAATTTCTTTATCTTTTCGATTGAATCGGCTGGAGCAAGAAATCAAATTGAAGAACTTTGTTTTGAAAACAGTTATTTTAGGAAGGTTGAAGGGGTTGAATTGCATTACCGTATCTGGCATAATACAGAACATCAGTCTATTGGTAATGTCTTATTGATGCATGGCTTGGGTGGTTCTACGTTTAGCTGGCGTTTTGTAGCACCCCATCTGGCTGAAAATGGTTATCTGGTTTTAGCAGTAGACCTTCCAGGTTTTGGGTTAAGCCAGCGTAAACCCGCTGTCAGGCAGAGCCATGAAAACAGGGCAAATCTTGTGTGGGGATTATTGGAAGATTTGGATATTGCAGGTCCGTGGCATCTGGTTGGCCACTCTATGGGAGGAGGAGTCGGAGCTGTCATGGCTTTACAAAAACCTTTTGATACAGTGAGTTTAATTCTTGTTGCCGGTTCAATTGGTAGTGAAGGGAAGAAAATATGGTCATTACTTTTTCAGTCCAAATTACTGAAAAATTTAACCGGTAAAATTATTGAGCGATTTTTCTTAACTCGTAAGAGAATCAAATCATTTTTAACTTCAGCCTATGGACGGGTACCGACACCTGAAGAGGTTGAAGGTTATTATCAGCCATTAGAATTAGAAGATACTGATCTTACCCTGATCAGTTTTTTAAAGAGATATCAATCCGATGTGGATTTGACAAAGAGATTGACTGAAATAACTGTTCCTACATTGTGCCTGTGGGGTAGAGAGGATAAATGGGTTCCTATCAGTAAAGGTGAAGAGGTTATACAAAAAATACCAGATTCCCAGCTGGTAATTATTGATGAAGCCAGGCATTGTCCCATGGAAACCCATCCAGGAATTTTTAATGAAAACTTAATTGATTTTTTGTCCGGAATTAAAATTTTTGAACTAATTATTTAGGTACACTGATTTTCATCTTTACACCACAAGTCGAATGGCAATCAGGTAAGAAATCAATGAAACTGAAAAAGATAAAAACATTCCCCAGATCATATCAATGACTGTGATTAATAAAGGCCATTCCTTTAGGGTAGCCAAATTGGTGAGATCATAGGTAGAATAAGTAAGAAGTCCGTAAAAAGCTCCTGCCATGATTGCATAAGTAAAACTTCTTTTTTCTACTGCGGGAGATAGAACAAAAAAGACCAGACCAGCGATAAATAGTAAATAAAAGAGAATTGCAGCTACCCAATTGATGTTTGTTTTCATCAAGAAACCAATATGGCTGCGGTAAAAATTCTTAGCTACCAGCCCTAACCAGATCATGTCAATAATAAAAAATACTGGCAGGGCAATAAAATAAAGCTTAGGAAACATCTTATCCTCCTGTGTTTTTAATGTCTATAAAATTTAAGCGAGTTTTTTCTTATTTAAGATATCATAGTTAGAGATAACATACAATTGTATTTTAATAGAGAAAACCGAAAGATAGAAATGAAGAAATCATAGTCGAAGGACCTACACCATTAAGGAGTGCATTCACTTATTAAGGTAAGTTTGATATAATTAATAACGTAAGTAAATTAATAGTTTTGGGAGATTACTTTTTCTATGGTTTATTTTGATGTAATGACTCGGAACAATACAAATATGGAAATATTGCAAAAGGTGAGGGCAGAGCAGAAGTCAGTTTACGCCTTGGAACATATGCTGGGTTATCATATTAAAGAGTTGGAAGAGTTAAGACCTCACAAGAGCAATATTGAATTTATTGCTGAATCGGATTATGCAGATAGGCCTGATTTAGTTGATTTGTCCTATTGGGCAGAGCGCATTCATCATATTGCATCAAGTATTAAAAAAAATGAAAAGATAATTGCCAGATTGTATGATAGATTATATTCCCAGATTATATTCAAAATAATCGAAGGGGAAGAACTGAGTACACTGGATATCTTTTTTTATCATAGTAAAAAATATATTGACAAAATCAAGTCCGGAGAGATGACTTTTCAGAAACTGGTGGAACATTATGATTGGGAAGCTGAGCAATTTACAGGTCTTAATTAAGAAAGAATGATTTAAGATTAGAATGGTGCCGAAGGGGGGATTTGAACCCCCACAGGTGCAAGACCTACTACGCCCTGAACGTAGCGCGTCTACCGATTCCGCCACTTCGGCCAGTGAGTTTT
>CAYSAA010000125.1:0-2603 GCA_964428905.1 uncultured Atribacterota bacterium | reverse complement strand
GTGTATTAAATTATCCAAGAGTTTAATTTGCTCTTTTCTTGCCTCAATTAGCTCTTGTGCTTTGCCCAAGACTTCAACAATTTTCTTTTGGATAGGAAGTGGATGATTAGGTATGAATACTTTTTCAGCAAACTTTGTAGAAATTCCTCCAACTGTAGCCCCTCTAAAGTCTTTGAGTATTTGACTTTTTCCCTTTTTTGAATACAAATACCAAAAAACATATTTAGGTAAATAAGTGTCTTTTGTAGTTATTTTAAACAAATGTTCATTTATCGCTGAATCTTCATATTTGTAATCTGATCCAACAAAAGATACTTTACCTGTCGTTGCACCATCCTTTACAATTAAGATGTCCTTATGCTTAATTTTACCTTTTTTCATATTTACATAGAATTCTTCAGATATAAATTTCATATCGTTAAAGTCTAATCCACCATAATTATTCAAGTGCTGAGCCCCTAAACTTGGTATTCCAGTGCTTACGCTTCCACCTTTTTCTCGGCTTCCACTTTCTAAAGACTTCATTATTTTTTTAAGACAAATCAATTCCATTCCCTACACCATCCTCTCAATGTCATCCAGCCCATCAAGAATCTGCTGTTCAAGATCTTTAATCTTCTCTATTATCACCTTTGGCTCATAATATTCCACTTCATCACACTCAATCTCTTTATATCTATTTATGGATAAATCATAATCATTTTTCACAATCTCAGCTTTATCAACAAGGAAGGATTGCTCGGTTCTTTTTCTATCCTTTTCATTTTCCAAATGATGGTATCTATTAATAATATCATCTATATCATTTGCTTCTATTGGCTGCCGTTTATCATCTAAAGAATATCCGTCTGCTTTCATATCATAAAACCATACCTTGTCTGTTCCGCCTGCTCCTGTTTTTGTGAATATCATAATTGCTGTTGATACACCTGCATACGGCTTAAATACCCCACTGGGCATAGAAATAATCCCATGCAGATGATGTTTTTCTATGATTTCTTTTCTGATTGATTTATGAGCATTTGAGCTTCCAAATAATACTCCATCTGGTACTATTGAAGCGCAACAACCACCTTTTTTCAGGACACGTAGGAATAATGCCAGGAATAGTAATTCTGTTTTTTTCGTTTTTGTCAATTTTAATAATTCCGCTGAAACACTTTCATAATCCAAAGAGCCTTTAAAAGGTGGATTAGCAAGAACCAAAGTGTATTGTTCCTTATCCTTATTAACTTCTGCCAGAGAATCTCTATATGCAATATTGGGGTTTTCCACACCATGGAGCATCATGTTCATTGCACCAATACGCAGCATTGTTCTATCCATATCATTTCCATAAAACATGGTCTTGTTGTAATGGTCTTTTAGTTCCTTTACGGAAAACAAGTCTTCATTATTCCTTTGCAAATACTCTCCTGCTGCCACTAAAAATCCTGCAGTGCCTGCTGCCGGGTCAAGTATTATATCTGTTGGTGTAGGTTTCATAAGCTCCACCATCATCCTAATAATATGCCTTGGAGTTCTAAACTGTCCATTAGTTCCTGAGGTAGCTACCTTTGAAAGTAAATATTCATATAAATCCCCATTAGCATCTCTATCCTTTATGGGTAGTACATCAATATTGGTTACAATTTTTTCTAACATTTGAGGAGTAGGAATCATAAAAATGGCATCATCCATATATTTTACAAATGCAGAATTTTTATCTCCATGCATTTTTTTAATAAATGGAAACACTCTTTTCGATACTACTTCAAACATTTCATTTGCACTTAACTGCTTAAAATTTTTCCATCTTAGATTTTGTTCATCCTTATTAAATATAATGTCTGCTTCTATTCCAAGGAACTCCGCATTCTTTTCTAAATCTGTTTGTTTATCATCTAATGCCTTTATAAATAATAGATATGTAAACTGTTCAATAACAGACAATGGATTAGTTATTCCCCCTGTCCAGAATATCTCCCAAATCTTATCAATTTTATTTCTTAACTCTCCTGTAATCACTGCTTATCCCCCTAATCATTTGTTATAACTAGATATTTATACAGCTTGCTTCAATAATCAGTAATATTTTTTATTAGTTCTTCCTTTAAGCCTTTCTTCTTACAAAGATCATAAAGTACTTTCTTTGTAAGCATATTGGGGTTGTTCTTACCCTTTTCTCACCTGTTAACCCTGTTAACAGTAGCAAAACGGACATTAAGCTTTAGTGCTAATTGCTCTTGACTAATATTAAGTTGTTGTCTAATTTCTTTAACCGTTTGGGAAAACTCCATATTCTGTAGCACCTCCACTCTGTCTGCTTATATTATAACATTTGTTATAATATAAGCAAGGAAAAGGCACATACTACAGGACAAACGCATGAAAATTTTTGTAAAACCTATTGACAAATGCGAAATAATATGAAAGCAAGGGTAAAAACACGTAATTACAAAAAAGCATGTATTACATAATAAGATATACATAATATTTACTGGATTATTAGAAAATTTCATATATTTTTATGTCCCCCATAATTTTGATCCAATCAAATATTGGCAAAAAGAATTTCAGGTATTCTACCTGGCAAACAAGGATGCGCTTTTTTTATACTGCCC
>CAYSAA010000124.1:0-11513 GCA_964428905.1 uncultured Atribacterota bacterium | reverse complement strand
AAAACCCTTTAATATTTTTGAGCCACAGGTAGTCTCAATACCCTGGGTACAAATGATGTCTTTTACTGCTACAGGTAGACCGGCTAAAGTTGGTATATTATCACCATCTTTTATTATTTTATCCATTTTTATCGCTTCACTGAAGGCTGACTCGCGATTCATAGCCAAAAAAGCTTTTAATGTTGGATCAACCCGGTCAATCTGATGAAATATATGCCTGATTACCTGTTCTACAGATATCTCTCTTCGTTTTATTTTCTCAAGGTATGCTGTCACTTTTAGTTCATTCAGTTGCAATAGTCTTCCTCCTATCTCTTTGAACATTATGATTCCTATCTTTTATCTATTCATTTCTCTACAATATCCTGGGTACTTTAAAATAACCATTCTTTTTATATTGGGTCAAACCTAAGACTGTTTCCTGCCGTAAAGATGGCTTAACAATATCTTCGTGAAACATATTAGAAGAGTGGAGAATATAGGAGGTAGGTTCAACCTGATCAGTATCCAATTCATTTAATTTTTTAAAATAAGAGAGAATATCATTGAATTGTTTTAGGAATAGTTCTTTTTGTGAGTTATCTAACCTCACCTTAGCTAATTTCGCTACATACTCTACATCTTTTTTCCCAATGATTTTGTCAGTCATAATTACTCCTTTTCATTTCCCTATCCTTCATTATTAGGAATTCAGGCAAAAAACATCATGTTTCATTTACTTAAAGATTACCTTTCTAACATCTTTATGAAGTCCTTCTCCTCAATAATCTTAATATTCATCTTCTTTGCTTTCTGGTATTTTTGGCCTGGTTCTTTTCCTACTACTACATAATCTGTTTTTTTTGTAACATTACCGGTAACTCGTCCTCCTAATTGTTCAATCTTATCCCTTGCTTCTTCTCTGGTAAAATTTTCCAGGGATCCGGTTAATACAAATTGAGCTTCTTTTAGTGTCTGTTTTTCTGAACTTTTTTCTTGCGAGGTAAAGGTAACACCAGCATCTTCTAATTTTTTAATTATTTCTATGTTTTCCTTCTTTTGAAAAAACAGTACAATACTTTCAGCTATTTTTGGACCAAGTTCTTTCATATTCACTAATTCTTCCCAGGTCATTTTTGATAAATCAAGGAGTTTATCAATGCTTTGAGCAAGTAGCTTAGAAGCATAATTACCCACATAACGTATACCCAAAGCGTAAATTAGATTTGACAAAGGCCTTTCCTTGCTCTTTTTAATTGCCTTTATTATATTATCAGATGATTTATCAGCCATTCTGTCTAATTTAATCAGGTCTTCCTTTTTTAGATAATATAAATCAGCAAAATCCTTAATTATTTTTTTGTCAACCAATTGCTCAATAAGTGCCGAACCAAGTCCGTCTATATCCATAGCCTGTCTGGAAACAAAATGTTTAATTCTTTCCTTGATTTGAGCCGGACAGGATATGTTGTTACAGCGGGAAACTACTTCATCATCAATTTTAACTATCCTGGAACCACACACAGGACACTTATTAGGCATCTGAAATTTTTTTTCTTTCCCAGTACGTTTTTCTTTTATCACCTTTACAATCTCAGGTATGACTTCGCCTGCCTTTTGAATCAATACAGTATCTCCAACCCGGATATCTTTTCTCCTAATCTCGTCTTCGTTGTGTAGGGTGGCCCGTTGTACTTTTGAACCCGAAATAGTTATCGGATTCAAAATTGCAACCGGTGTTAATGCCCCTGTACGTCCTACACCTACAATGATATCTTGAATAACGGTTGTCATCTGTTCTGCGGGAAATTTATAGGCCATTGCCCAACGGGGGCTTTTTGAAGTTGAGCCCATTTTTTCTCTTAATGCTAATTGATTGACCTTGATAACCATGCCGTCAATCTCATAATTCAGTTTGTTTTTTTTATTTTTCCATGATTGACAGAAATCAATGGCTTCATATATATCATGACATGGTTTAATATTGGGGTTAATTTTAAACCCGGCATTTTTTAAAAATTCCAATACTTCTAAGTGTGTACTGAAATGATGCCCTTCCGGGAATGTTGCACGATAGATAAAGGTATCCAGCTGACGCTTCGCAGTGATAGTAGAATCAAGCTGACGTACAGAACCGGCTGCAGCATTCCTGGGGTTTGCAAATACATTTTCACCTTTTTTCAGCCGCTCTTCATTCAGTTTTTTGAAGCTTTCCTTTTTCATATAAACTTCTCCATAGACTTCAATGATCCCTATTTTTATATTATTCCTCAACCTGAGGGGTATACTGTTAATGGTCCTTACATTCTGAGTAATATCCTCTCCTACCAAGCCATCTCCCCGGGTTGCACCACGCTTGAGAATATTATCTTCGTAAACTAATGCTATGGCCAATCCATCAATTTTAAGTTCTACTACATAATCGAGGGACTGCTTAGAAATAATTTTTTTAATTCTCTGATCAAAATCCAATAGCTCCTGATCAGAAAAAGCATTAGAGAGACTAAGCATTGGTACCAGGTGTCTGGCTGTATTAAATTCTTCCAGGGGCTTGGCTCCCACTCTTTGAGTGGGTGAATCCGGGGTAACTTTGTCAGGATATTCTTTTTCTAAAGCAATTAAACGGTTCATTAAGCGGTCATATTCATAATCAGAAATAATAGGTTTATCCAGTACATAATAGTAGTAATTATTTTTTCTTATAGCTTCTCGCAATTCATCGATTTCTTTTTCAATTCCTTCATGATTTTTAGTTGACATCTCACTAAGTCCTCAAATGTAAATGATTAAGTGTGGTATTACTATATTAAATACAGGTACATACCTACGGCCCTTAAGTTATCATTATATATTAAAACCTGCTTTTTTGGTAATCGTTTTTTGCAAAATAGAATCATTCTGGGTATGCATTTCTTCTGTTAGTATATAACAAAATAAGGAACAACCTCAACCTATTAATCAATAGTATTCTTGCATCTACTGAAGTGACTCATAACTTGTAAAACATTTGGCCTTATTCTATTCAAAATCATTGCTTCTTGCACAAAAGAAATGCTTGCGCACTTTACTTATACTACCGGTTATGGTAAACTTTAACAGTCTCAATAAATTGTATCAGTAATTAAATAATGAGCTAATAATTAGAAAGGAGAAAATATCATTGTTTATAAAATTGAGAAAAATATCTAAAATTACAGCCTTTTTTTGCATCACTTTTTTAGTGCTTATTGCCTTCTCTTTACAGGGAGCAGCTAACCAGAAACAGGGTGACCAAGAAAAACCGTTAGCTATTGTTAATGATGAAATTATCACACTGGGGGATTTTGATAAATACTGGGAAATGATCCCTGACAATTATAAAATGCAACTGAATAAGGAAGATGTACTGGAACAACTTATCACCCAAACCTTATTAATTCAAAAAGCAGAAGAGCTCAACCTGAGTGAGGACCCTGAGATATCTTTTCAAATTAAAAACACGGTCGATCAGATACTAATTCAATCTTTATTGGAAAAAGAAATCATCGAAAAAACAGCTTTGAACGATGATGATATAAATTCCTATTACGAAGAAAACAAAGAAAATTATTGGCTGGAGGAAGAAGTACATGCCCTCGATATTCTGGTTGAGACAAAAGAAAAAGCTGAAGAAATCGTTCAAAAATTAGAGGAAGGTCAGGAATTTGATACCTTAGCCAAGGAATCATCCATAGCTTCCACAGCTTCCATGGGTGGGGATATCGGTTTTATAAGCAAAGGCACATTGACGGCTGAAATCGAAGAACAATTATTCGTATTGAATACCGGCGAAATTAGTGAAATTATTCCGACTGAAAAAGGATTCCATATTTTTAAGGTAGTAGAAAAAAATCCATCAAGGTATAGAGAACTCGCTGAAGTAAAAGGAGAAATTGAAAACGAAATGCTTCCCTTGCGACAACAAGAAGCATTTGATCAGTATTTACAGAATACTGAAGACCAGGCAGTAATTGAAAAGAATGTTGAATTACTCCAAGAAAAAGAAGTAAAGGAAGAAGAACAAGAGTAATAAAAGTAAATAAAAATAATTTTTTAAAGCGATTAAGATTATTTAAAAAACAGGGAAGGCGTTATTGATACAAACCCTTCTCTGTTTTTTTAATTGGGGCATATTTTAATGATAATCTCTTGATTCCCTTGAATTTAAAATGGACTGTAATATATTGATCATTTCCAGCATCTTTTTTACTAATAATCTTTCCATCACCCCAATCGGGATGATTAATCCAATCGTCTACTTCAAGATATTCATTGATTTTATTGGTATTTTTATTTATATCTCCAAAAAATGCCTGAGGCAATAATTCCAATTTTTCTGTACATTCACCAGGTATCTCATGAAAAAAACGTGATACCTGGCTAAATTTTGTCCTTCCATCGATATTTCTACGCCAGCTATAAGTTAGGTACAATCTTTCCATGGCCCTGGTCATGCCAACATAACATAGTCTTCTCTCCTCCTCTAAATCAGACTGGTTTGCTAAACTCTTATTGTGGGGGAAAATACCTTCTTCCAGCCCTGTTAAAAATACTGTTGGAAATTCAAGTCCTTTAGCACAATGCAATGTCATCAGATGAACAACATTCTTATTTACTGAATCTTCTATGTTATCGGTATTAGAAATCAATGAAATATAAGTTAAAAAATCATTCAGGTTGCTTCCCGGATTTAATTTTTCATATTCCCTGATAGATTGTAAAAAAGCTTTTACATTTTCAACTCTATTTTCTATTTTTATTTTGTCATCTTCATTATCCAATAAGTCATAATATTTTATTTTTGCTACTAATTTCTCAACAATGGTTGAAATATTACTGTTTTTAGTTTTTCTTAATACTGAAAATATGTGAAGATATGTTTTTATTTTATCTTTATTTTCAGTACCAATTCGGTTGCCCGATACCTCCAGGTAGGCAGGTAAAATATCCAGAATGGATTTATTTTGCTGGTCAGCTCTTTCTGACAATAATTGAAAACCTTTTTCCCCTATTCCCATTCTGTCTATTTCTAACCATCTACGACAACACTCCCGGTCATAAGGGTTATCAATTAATTTTAACAGGTATATTAAATCTTTAATTTCTTTTCTTTCATAAAACCTGATGCCACCAATTAATTTAAATGGGATTTTGTTTTTGCTAAAAATTTCTTCAAAAGATCTGGATTGTACATTGGTCCGGTACAATACCACAAAATGGCCCCAGTCTATTTTTTTGTTTTCCTTTAAATGTTTCATTTCTCGAGCAATAAATTCAGCTTCATCGGTAGCACTATTTGCTTCATAATATTTTATTTTCTCTCCACCTTTCCTGCTGGTCCATAAATCTTTCTCTTTCCGATATCTATTGTTCCTAATTACAAAAGAGGCCCCTTTCAATATCATTTCAGAGGAACGGTAATTTTGTTCCAATTTGATAACCTGGCAGTCAGGAAAATCCTCTTCAAAATGGATGATATTACTTAATTCTGCACCTCTAAATCGATAGATACTTTGATCGGGATCACCAACTACAAATAAATTGTGATTTTTTTGAGACAATAATTGAATCAGCACATATTGTGCATGGTTGATATCTTGATATTCGTCTACCAAAATGTGCTTGAATTTATCCTGATAATATTCCAAAACCTCTGGATTATTTTGTAGTAATTGAACAGTCTTCTGAATTAAATCTCCATAATCTAACGCCTGATTTTTCCTCATTTCTTCCTGATAGGTTTGGTATACTCTACCAACATTTTTAGGATAAAACCCAAGGGCCTCTTCATGAAACTGATCCTCATCTATCAGCTTATTTTTTGCACTCTCAATAACACTACCTACCGCTCTTGGTCTATATTGTTTAGGATCCAAGTCAAGTGCCTTGAGACACTTTTTTACCAGTCTTATCGTATCGTTCTTATCATAAATATTAAACCTTTGTTGGTATCCTAAATACTTGATATGTTGCTGTAAAATCCTGGCACAAACAGCATGAAAAGTTCCAACCCAAATATTATGGTTTGTATTTTTCTTTGCTTCGTATAAAGAAGTTAACCTACTAATTCTTTGTTTCATCTCATTGGCAGCTTTGTTAGTAAAAGTAACAGCCAGTATATTTCCTGGTAAAATATCTCTTTTATCAATGAGATACCTAATGCGCTGGGTTAAAACACTTGTTTTCCCGCTACCTGCTCCAGCAATAACTAAAACTGGACCATCGCCAGCCATTATTGCTTCTTCCTGCACGGAATTATATTTTTTAAGCATTCTCTTAGTTGCCTTTCGTGGTAATTGCTAAAAAAGAATTGCATATTTTTTTAATCAAAAAGAAATCCAGGAGCAGTATACTATTTCCTATAATTACCCCTGGATTATTTTATTGTTATGCTTTGAGAGAGGTACCTCCAAAATCAGTTCATTGAAATAATTTTTTTAATCTATCCATTCCCTCTTCTATTGCTGGCATTGAGGTTGCATAAGATAATCGCAAATAACCTTCAGCCTCAAAGGCACTTCCCGGAACGACGGCAACTTCTGCCTTGTTTAATATAAAATTGGCTAATTGAAGGGAATTTTCAATTTCTTTACCATTAAAATGAATACCAGCATTCAATAGTCTGGTAATATTTGGAAAGGCATAGAAGGCACCTTTGGGCATATCACATTGAAATCCATTGATTTCATTAAGATGTTTAACTATATACTTCCTTCTTTGGTCAAATTCTCCATGCATATATTCAATAGAGTGCTGATCCCCAACCAATCCTGCTACACTGGCTTTTTGGGCTATTGAATTTGCATTTGAAGTACAATGTCCCTGAAAATTGGACATTCCCGAAATAATCTCTTCCGGCCCTGCAGCATAACCAATTCTCCAACCAGTCATAGCATAGGATTTGGACATACCATTAATTAATATTACCTTATCTTTTACTTCCTGGCTAAGGGAGGCAATAGAAAAGTGCTCAGCCTGATCATATACTAATTTTTCATAAATCTCATCACTTATGCCATATATATTTTTTTCTACCAGTATTTCAGCTATTTTTTTCAATTCTTCAAGATCATAAACAGAGCCAGTTGGATTGTTTGGTGTATTGATTAATAAAACTTTTGTTTTATCAGTAATATTATCTTTTACTTGTTCTGCTGAGAGTTGGAATTGATTCTCTTGAGTAGTGGCAATAAAAACTGGCTTTGCCTGGGCTAATTTGATCTGTTCAGTATAACTAACCCAGCAAGGAACAGGCAATAGAACTTCATCTCCTGGATTGCATAAAGCCATCAAAGCATTAAAGAGAGAATGTTTAGCTCCATTGGAAATAATCACTTCATTGGTTATATAACTGACTTTGTTTTCCCTCTCCAGCTTTTCTATAATTGCTTTTTTTAATTCAGGAATTCCGGAAGAAGAAGTATAATGGGTAAAGCCATCATTAATTGCCTTAATCGCTTCATCTCTAATGTTTCTGGGGGTATCAAAATCTGGCTCACCCGCTCCAAAGCTAATCACTTTTTTCCCTTCTGCTTTCATCCTTAAGACCTGGGCAGTAATAGCCAGAGTCTGTGAAGGAGATATATGAGCAACACGAACTGATAAAGGCATTGTTTATTTTCCTATCCTTTCTATTTATTTTATGATACAAAATCCAGCCAAGTGAGATATTCTTTCTCTTTCCCCTTAAAAACGTTGAATAATTTTTCTTGCAGCTGTTGGCTTACAGGCCCTCTTTCCCCTGAACCGATGGTATAATGGTCAATCTCCCTAATCGGTGTTAATTCCGCAGCAGATCCGGCAAAGAAAGCTTCATCGGCTAAGTACAATACATCCCTTGCCACAAATTCTTCTTTAATTTCAAAACCCATATCACTTGCAATTTTTATAATCGTTTTTCGAGTAATTCCCTCTAACACAGAAGTTAAGGGAGGCGTAAAGAGAACACCATCCTTAACCCAGAATATATTTTCGCCTGGGCCTTCAGCTACATAACCATTGCTATCCAGCAATATTGCTTCTTCTACCCCTGATTCAACAGCTTCCATATTGGCAAATATTGAATTAATATAGTTTCCACATATCTTTGCCTTGGCAGAAGTAGAATTTATGTGGCTACGCTGCCAGGTAGATATCATTGCCCTGACCCCTTTAGCCAAAGCTTCTTCTCCTAAATAGGCTCCCCAATCCCAGGCACTTATCATAACTTGTACAGGGCAACGAAACGGATTCAGACCCAATTGATTATAACCCCTATAAACCAAAGGCCGAATATAACAGCTATTCAATTTATTAATTTGAATCGTTTCCTTAATTGCCTTTGTGATTTTTTCCTTGGAATATGGAATATCCATTCTCATTATCTTTGATGAATTGAAAAGTCTATTCACATGATCTTCTAACCTAAAAACTGCAGGTCCCTGTTCAGTTTTATAAGCTCTAATCCCCTCAAAAATACCACTACCATAATGCAGGGCATGGGTTAAAACATGCACTTTTGCATTATCCCAATTAACAAGCTCACCATCCATCCATATTTTTTCTGCCTTCATACTTACTACCTCCCAAAATTTTATTTTTTAAACATATCTTCTTTATTAAATTGAATTCATTGGGTTTTAATTTTCCTTATATACCCTCTGATAAATATAATCTATATTCCTTATATAATAATTATAATCAAAACAGGAATAAATTTCATCCATTTTCATATATTTATTTATTTCCCGATGCTCCAAGATTAAGTCTTTAAAGCGTTTATCGTTTTGTTTAGATTCCATCGCAGTATCCTGGACTATCTGATAGGCCTTTTCCCTGGATAGCCCTTTTTTGGTTAGTTCTAACATAATACGCTGAGAAAACACCAATCCACCGGTTAAATCTAAATTCCTTTTCATAGCATCTTTATTGATTCTCAAAGTATTTAACACGAAATAAAACTTCTTCAGCATATAATGCAATAATATTGTGCTATCTGGCAAAATAATCCTTTCTACAGAAGAATTTGAAATATCTCTTTCATGCCATAGGTTATTATTCTCTAAAGCTGATATGGCATATCCTCTTAATACCCTGGATAAGCCACATATTCTTTCACACAAAATAGGATTTTTTTTATGGGGCATGGCAGAAGAACCTTTTTGACCAGAAGCAAAACTTTCCTCCAATTCTGATATCTCTGTTCGTTGTAAACTCCTGATTTCTGTTGCAAATTTTTCTAAAGAAGAGGCAATAATGGCCAAAACACTTATAAAGTGGGCATGACGATCCCGCTGAATAATTTGGCTTGATATAGCAGCTGGTTTCAATCCTAATCTCTTACAGACCAGTTCTTCTATCTGTGGCTCTATATGGGCGAAAGTCCCTACTGCTCCGGATATTTTCCCGTAACTTACTTCTTCAGCAACTTGTTTCATTCTTTCCAGGTTTCTGGTCATTTCAGAATACCACAAGGTAAACTTAAACCCAAGAGTAAGAGGTTCAGCATGAATACCATGTGTTCGCCCAATCATAATAGTATATTTATGATTATATGCCAATTCATTAATTTTTTTTACGATATCCTCAATATTTTGAATAATAAATTGGGATGCTTCCTTTAAATGCATACTTAAGGAAGTATCTAAAATATCCGAAGAGGTCAATCCCTGATGAAAATAGCTCGAATATTCACCTAAGTTTTCACCAATATTGGTAGTAAAGGCTAAAACATCATGTCTGGTAACATTTTCAAGGTCATTAATCCTGCCTATAGCATACTTGGCTTTTTTCTTAATCAGTTCAAATGTCTCTTGATCTAAATAGCCTAAATCTTTGCGAGCTTCGCAAACTGCCAGTTCTACTTGTAACCAGGAATCATATTTTTTCTTTTCCCTCCATATCAATTTCATAGGTTCTAATGCATAACGTGCAATCAATTATCATCACTCCTGATATTTTTTATTAATCTTACTAAATACAAACATTATGAATCATACTATTATCGAATAATTGTTTCTGAACGTTTGGGACCAACAGATATCATAGTAGCTTTGCAATCTGTTAAGGCTTCTATTCGATCAATATATTTTTTTGTTTTTTCAGGCAATTCTGCAAAATTTTTAATATGTGTTATGTCCTCTTGCCAACCATCAATTTCCTCATAGACAGGATTAATATATGGAATTAATTCGCTATCAGCAGGGAAGTATTGATATGATTTACCCTTAATTTTATATTCCCGGCATATCTTTATCTTGTGAAAAGAACTCAATACATCTAATTTAGTCAATACAATTTCTTTGATACCATTGATACGATTGGCGTATTTTACTACTGGCCCATCAAACCAACCGCACCGCCTTGGCCTGCCCGTTGTTGCACCATATTCATGACCATACTCCCGAATTTCCTGCCCAACTGAATCCCTTAACTCCGTAGGGAAGGGTCCTTCACCAACTCTGGTAGTATAAGCTTTACTGATTCCAATTACCTTATCAATATAAATTGGACTTATACCACAGCCGGTACAGGCACAACCAGCCATGGGATTGGAAGAAGTCACGTAAGGATAAGTACCATGATCAACATCCAACATTATCCCCTGAGCACCCTCAAAAAGAATATTTTTTTGCTTTCTTAGTTGTTCATCAAGAAAAAGGGAACCATCTATCGCATACTCCTTTATCATTTCTCCATATTGATGATATTGTTCTTTAATTTCTTTTATATTCTTTTTAGTAATATCAATATGGTAGTTTTTAGATAAATAATCTCTTTTTTGTTCTAATTGTAACCCTAATTTTTCCTCTAGATAATCAGGATGAATTAGATCACATACCCGAATGCCATTCCTGGAATATTTATCCACATAAGCAGGACCAATTCCTTTCTTGGTAGTTCCAATTTTTTGATTTCCTTTTCCTTTTTCCATTTCCTCGTCAATCATTTTATGATAAGGAAATATGACATGAGTTTTATAATCAATGAATAGACGATTTGATACGCCTATTCCTCTTTTTTCTAATGATGTAATTTCTTCAAACAATATTTCCGGATCCAATACCACGCCATTACCAATCAAACATGTTTTATCTTTATGTAAAATTCCAGATGGCAACAGATGAAATATATATTGCTTATCCTCTACTACAACGGTATGCCCAGCGTTACAACCACCCTGATAGCGAGCAATTACGTCATAATGTTCGGATAATAAATCCGTTATTTTTCCTTTCCCTTCATCTCCCCATTGTGTTCCCATAATAATGAGTGTTGACATATTTTATGGCACCTTCCTCTTTTATTTGCAATAAGTTTTTAGTCTTTGATTTATCGTTTTTAGTTAAGAAAAAATCTTTAATCCATCAGGGCAACTTTGCAGTACGGTATACTGTCTTTTCATCTTGTTTTTCTCTTGGACTACATACTATATACTACCTACTCGATACTGTATGTGAGTCATTGTGCCGAGCCAAGCGACAAAGCAATCTCATATACTTATTCTCGGATGATTTATTTCCTCCCCCTCACCCTAA
>CAYSAA010000123.1:0-8514 GCA_964428905.1 uncultured Atribacterota bacterium | reverse complement strand
TCTTTTCAGGCAAAAACATTATTGGATTATCGCAGTCAATTGAAAGAATCTCCTGAAGAATTGTCCCATCACAGTATTAATATCAATCATATTATTATGTTCGGAGTAATCAAAGCCTTACAAGATTATCCTGATATGAATAGTCACTATCAAAATGGCATAATAATTCAATTTAAAGATATTCATCTGGGGTTTGCCGTAGACACCAAGGAAGGATTAAAAGTGCCGGTAATAAAGCATGCAGAACAATATTCTCTGGAGCAATTTACCCAAAAAGTCCAACAATTAACCCAGCAATGCATAGATAGGAATATTCAGCCGGATGATATGGAAGGTGGTACCTTTACGGTGACTAATTTGGGCAATCTGGGAATCGAATCTTTTACTCCCATTCTTAATTCACCTCAGACGGGAATTATGGGTATTGGAAGTATACAGATTAGGCCGGTTATTAAGGCTAATTCTATCGAATTTGCACCTTTCATAGGGCTTTCGCTTACCTTTGATCATCGCGTTATTGATGGGGCACCCGCTGCCCGTTTTTTACAACAGCTCGTCACTGTTTTAGAGAATTTTGATTATCAGCCTCATCAGAAACCTTAATTCCATATTTCTAATTTTTGGTTATTGTCTTGAGACTAGGAAGACATGGAAAGGAGAGAAATATGCCGAAAGTTTTATTTATTGACCCTAACGAGATGCGTAAAAAGGGTTTCATTCAAATTGATGCTATTCCTATGAATCAATATAAACCCGATATCAAAGAAGAATTAAAATTGTATGGCAAGTCAATCTTAAGGAAAATATACTATGATATGCTGCTTATTCGTGAATTTGAAACCATGCTGGATATCATTAAAACAAAAGGTTCTTATCAGGGAATTACCTATAAACATCTGGGTCCGGCTCATCTGTCACTGGGACAGGAGTCTGCCACGGTAGGATTGTGCCTCAATTTGGAACCACAGGATTATATCTTTGGTTCCCATCGCAGTCATGGAGAGATTCTGGCCAAATGTTTTGCTGCAATTGAAAAGATAAAGGAAAAAGAATTAGTAAAGAAAATGGAAAATTACCTTGATGGTTCCTGTTTGAAGATAGTAGAAAAAGATCATCAGGGAGATCTGAGGGATTTGGCAGAAGATTTTGTCTTGTATGGGGTATTGGCAGAAATATTTGGACGCAAGCATGGTTTTAATCGGGGCATGGGTGGTTCCATGCATGCCTTTTTTGTACCTTTCGGCAGTATGCCCAATAATGCTATTGTCGGTGGTTCAGCCGATATCAGTGTAGGGGCTGCACTCTTTAAACGGATTAACCGCAAACCGGGCATCGTCATCAGCAGTATTGGCGATGGTGCCATGGGATGCGGACCGGTATGGGAAGCGATTAACATATCTGCCATGGAACAGTTTCATACCCTCTGGGACAAAGAAATTGGCGGTGCTCCTCCCATTCTGTTCAACTTCTTTAACAATTTCTATGGTATGGGTGGACAGACTTTTGGTGAGACCATGGGATTTCAATATTTAGCACGGGTAGGAGCCGGGGTGAATCCTCAAAATATGCATGCCGAGAGAGTGGATGGCTACAATCCGCTGGCGGTTGCGGATGCGATTAAGCGCAAGAAAAAAATATTGTTAGCTGGCCAGGGTCCAGTATTACTAGACACCGTTACTTATCGTTTCTCAGGTCATTCTCCCTCCGATGCTTCTGTCTATCGCTCCAAAGAGGAAGTGCAAAGCTGGCAGGCGGTAGATGGCATTGCCGGCTATCAGAAATATCTTCAGAAACATGACATCTTGAATGAAGCTGAAAGCCAGGCCATGAAAGAAAAAATTGAGAAAAAAGTAAAACATATAACCCAATTGGCTACTTCATTGGAAATATCTCCACGGGTAAAAGGTGAATTTATGGAAAGTGTGATGTTTTCCCATAGATCTCTGGACAGGATGGAAGAACGGAAACCAGAGCTACTCATTCCAGAGGTTGAAAATACACGGGTGCAATCCATTGCAAAAAAAGCACGTTATTTTCAAGATGAAAACGGTAAAGAAGTTCCCAAAATGCGACAATTTACCTACCGTGATGCCCTTTTTGAGGCCATGTTATTCCGCTTTTCCCAGGATCCTACCATGGTAGCCTATGGAGAGGAAAACCGGGAATGGGGAGGAGCCTTTGGTGTCTATCGTGGTTTAAATGAATTACTGCCCTATCATCGGCTCTTTAATACCTCTATTTCCGAAGGAGCCATCATAGGCTCAGGAGCCGGCTATGCCATGAGCGGAGGCAGGGCAGTGGTGGAGTTGATGTATTGCGATTTTTTGGGCAGAGCAGGTGATGAGATATTTAACCAGATATCAAAGTGGCAGGCCATGTCTGCTGGTTTGCTAAAAATGCCTTTGGTGGTTCGGGTTTCGGTGGGCAGTAAATATGGTGCCCAGCATTCCCAGGATTGGACTTCCCTGGTAGCCCATATCCCTGGACTAAAGGTCATGTTTCCGGCTACCCCCTATGATGCCAAAGGGATGTTGAATCTGGCTTTACGAGGAACAGACCCGGTTATCTTTTTTGAGAGTCAAAGATTGTATGATATCGGCGAACAATTTGTTACCGAAGGTGTTCCCAGAGGATATTATGAAGTAAAAGAGGGAGAACCGGTTATTCGCCGGGAAGGAAAAGACCTGACTATTATCTCAATTGGTGCTACCCTGTATCGGGCATTAGAAGCAGCACAGGAATTGGAAGAGAAATACCGTATTTCTACCGAGGTAATTGATTTGAGGTTTATAAATCCTCTTCATTATCAGATATTAGCTGATTCCGCTGCCAAGACGGGGAGAGTACTGTTAACTTCCGATGCCTGTGAAAGAGGAACTTTTTTACATAATGTAGCTTCTAATCTTAGTCAATTGGTATTTGATCATTTAGATGGTCCAGTTGTGGTATTGGGTTCCAGAAACTGGATTACACCTGCCGCTGAGCTGGAAGATATTTTTTTCCCACAAAAAGAATGGATGATTGATATGATTCATGAACGCATTTTACCACTGCCGGGACATGAGGTTTCAACCAGGCAAGCCAGGAAAGAGATTATTCCTAGAAACCAGTTGGGTGTTTAAGTTAAAATAAGTTGGTGTTTAAGAATAAGAGAAAATGGTTTGCTTAAAATAGGATTAAGATGAATGAATAATTCAGATGATCTTATTGAAAAACTGAATAGCAGAGATAAATCCATTCGGCTGGAGGCAATTAGCGCTATAGCAAAGAAAATTAGGAGTGGAGAAGTAACCCGAAGAGAAACCGAAGAAGTTAATAATCATGTTCATACCATTTATTCTTTCAGTCCTTATTCCCCCTCCGGTGCTGCCTATTTTGCCTGGAAGGCTGGCCTGCAGACCATTGGTATTATGGATCATGATTCCATTGCAGGTTGTGAGGAAATGATACTTGCCTGTAAAATGCTGGGATTAGCCTCTACGGTCGGTTGTGAGATAAGAGTTAACTTTAACCAAACCAAATTAGAGGGACGACAGCTTAATAGCCCTGATTCAAAGAATATTGCCTATATTGCTATCCATGGTATACCGAAGCGCCAATTTAAAAGAATCAGGACTTTTCTTAAGCCTATCAACGAAAGACGCAATCATAGAAATCATCTGATGATAGACAGAATGAATCAATTATTGAAGAATTATGGCATTGAAAAAATTGATTATCAGAGTGATGTTTTTTCTGCATCCCAGGCTGATGAAGGTGGCAGTATTACCGAAAGACATATTCTTTTTGCCTTGGTCAAAAAGATAATTAATAGCACAGGCAAAGGGAAAGAACTGGTTCGTTTTTTAGAAAAAAAATTAAAAATTTTTATTCCGGAAACAATCAAGCAATATCTAATGGATAGAAATAATGTAAATTATGTATATGATTTATTGGGTATTCTAAAGAGTTCCTATATGGAAAAAATATACATACAGCCGGATAGTAGGGAATGCATTTCAGTCTTTGATGCAATAAACTTTGTAAATTCCATTGATGCTATTCCCGCATATGCCTATCTGGGAGACGTGCTTGAATCTCCCACCGGTGATAAGAAGAGCCAAAAATTTGAAGATGATTACCTGAAAGAATTATTTGATGAGATAAAAAAGATCGGATTTAAGGCAGTAACTTATATGCCTCCCCGAAATACAATACCACAGTTGCAACGCCTTCAGAGACTATGTCATAAATATGATTTGATGGAGATAAGTGGTGTCGATATCAATCATCCCAGACAAAGTTTTAACTGCCCTGAGATTCTCAAGCCTCAATTTTATCACCTTGTTGATATGACCTGGGCTTTAATTGCCCATGAAAAGTTAGCCCATTTTAATCCAGTTTATGCGCTTTTTCATAAAGATAATCCATTACGAAATCAACCATTAACAGATCGGCTCAAGGTGTACAGTGCAATCGGAAGGGATATTGACCCATTTAATCCGGAAGAAGTCACATATTTAATCCAGTTTTGATATATCCCTGAAGTGTTTTTGATATCAATGTTAAGGTAATAGTGTGATTCTTTGATGAAATTCAGGTAGAAACAATGAATAAAAGAAGAAAAATGATTCAATTTGGTGCCGGAAGAATCGGTAGATCTTTCCTGGGCCAACTATTTTCACTTTCAGGATATGAGGTAGTATTTGTGGATATAGATAAAGAAATTGTTAATGAGATAAACAGAAAAAAGGGATATCGTATTATAGTCAAGCAAAATAATGTTTCTGATAAAACAATCCTGATTAGAAATGTCAGGGCAATTAAAGCAATAGATATTGAAGTCATTATGCATGAGATAGTAGAAGCAGATATAATCTGTACCGCAGTTGGGAAAGACGCTTTAGGCAAAATTATTCCGCTTATCGCCAGGGGTTTGTCATTAAGAAAAAAAGAAGCAGGTAATTCACCTGTAGATATTATGATAGCCGAGAATATGCGCCATGTGTCCCTTTATTTCTATAGGGAATTAAAAAGAAATGTGGCGGAAGGATTTCCGCTCAATCAGTTAGTGGGATTAATTGAAACCAGTATTGGCAAGATGGTACCTATCATAACAGAGAAAGAAAAGGAAATTGATCCTCTAATTCTTTTTGCGGAACCTTATAATCAGCTTATTGTTGACAAGAAAGGTTTCAAAAACCCCATTCCGCCTCTACCTGAATTATTAGCTGTGGATAATATTCAAGCCTATGTCGATCGAAAATTGTTCATTCATAATATGAGTCATGCTGCTACTGCTTATCTGGGATATCAGTATCAGCCAAATTTTAAATATATTTATGAACCGTTACAGGAGAAAAAGATATATAATATTGTTAGAAAGGCAATGTTTCAGTCAGCACAGGCACTAAACAAAACCTATCCTTATGATTTTAAAATGAATGATCTACAAATATATATTGAAGATATTCTTATCAGGCTTCAAAATTGGGCGTTGGGAGATACTATTTACCGGGTTGGGCGAGATCTACATCGAAAGTTGGATAAAAACGAAAGGATTATAGGTCCTATGGTTATGGCTGAACAGAATCATACCTGTTGGGATGAACTTAAAAAAGTATTCAAAGCTGCACTTCAATTCAGAGCCAGGGATGAGTATGGAGAACTTTTCCCCGGGGATAAAATATTTATTGAAAAAGAATTACCTTTGGGTATTGAATATATTCTTCGGTCGGTATCTCACATTGATCTTTCTAATAAAACAGAAGCTATTGTCTATCAAAAATTAACCGATTACTACGCACATCAATCAATATTTTAGGAGGATTTGATGCAAAGTACATTTTTGGAAAAAGCGATTCCATTAATAAGGGGCCTTAGCTTTGATGGAGAAAAGGGCAGATTGATTAAATATGAAAATAATCCTGAGAAAGTGTCCAAAATCAGTCAATATATCAACGAACTTCCTAAAGGAAATAAAATTATGCATTTACCCTTTTTTTTAGACATTTATTCTGATGAAGAGTGGTCAAGAGAAAAGGAAGATAATTATGTTTCAAAGATTACAGAAGATTACAAGGGTTATTTGAATCAATATCGTCATGCGCCCAGGATAATTGTATTAGGTAAAGAGATAATCTTGTTTTCAGGTTCTACTTATCAAGAATGTTTGGATATTCAGAATGATCCTTTCTCCGTACTTTTACATAGGCCCACTGATGAAAAGCGTTTTCATAAATCAGAATTTGATGTGAGTAGATATGTAGAAGGAAAAGTGATCGTAGTTACCGGAGGTGCTCAGGGAATTGGTGCCTGTCTAGTCAGGACTTTAGCCAAAATGAATGTTTTTTTATTAATTGCTGATATTAATCAAGAAGGGGCTGAACAATTAGTCCAGGAATTAAATCACCATTATGGCAAAAAATGTGCTTTGTCAATAAGTGTTGATGTAACTGAAGAAAAGTCGGTTCAAAAGATGGCCGATGAGATTGTAAAAAATGTAGGTGGAATAGATGTATTTATCAGCAATGCTGGGGTTTTGAAGGCTGGAAGTGTTAAAGAAATGGATTTTCAGGATTTTCAGATTGTCAATAAGGTAAATTATTTTGGTTACTTTTTGTGTACCAAGCATGTGTCAAAGGTTATGTCCTGGCAGAATAAAGCCAATCCTGAATACACAACAGATATTATTCAGATTAATTCAAAGACTGGATTGGAGGGATCAAATAAAAATTGTGCCTATGCTGGCAGCAAGTTTGCTGGTATTGGATTAACACAAAGTTTTGCCAAGGAATTGATCAAAGATAATATCAAGGTAAATTCAATCTGTCCCGGAAATTTCTTTGAGGGCCCTTTATGGTCTAATCCCCAAAATGGTCTTTTTGTACAATATTTACAGAGTGGAAAAGTACCGGGAGCTAAAAACATTGACGATGTTCGCCGATTTTATGAATCAAAAGTTCCCATGGGAAGGGGATGCCAATGTGAAGATATTGCTAAAGGGGTCTTATATGTTATTGGACAGAAATATGAAACTGGGCAGGCAATCCCTATCACCGGCGGTCAGGTTATGCTAAGATAAAAATATATTATGTTGTATATATATAGTCCAAAATACTTTGGGAAGAGCTGCATGCAGTGATATAGAAATGGGCAAATCAGTCGTAATATTGGGTATAACTGCTTGTAGCAATGCATAAGTGCAAGGATGCAAGAATGGAAGAAGAAATAATAATAGAAATAGAAGGTAAAACAGGAGTATCTTGATGAAAACTAAAGCAGTTCGAATTTATGGGAAAAATGATTTACGCCTGGAAGAATTTGATTTGCCCTCCCTAAAAAATGATGAAATTCTGGCTCATGTTATCTCTGATAGTTTATGTTTATCTTCCTACAAAGCGGCTATTCAGGGAGAAAAGCATAAACGTGTTCCTGATAATGTGCATACCCATCCTACGATTATTGGACATGAATTTTGTGGTGAAATTATCAAGGTCGGGGGAAAATGGCAGGATAAATTCCACCCCGGAGAGAAATTTGCAATTCAGCCTGCCTTGAATTATCAGGGAACACTCGATGCACCCGGTTATTCTTTTCCTTATATCGGGGGTGATGCCACTTATATTATTATTCCCCATCAGGTAATGGAAATGAATTGTCTATTACATTATGATGGAGAAGCTTTTTACGGTGGTTCTTTAGCAGAGCCCATGTCCTGTATTGTGGGTGCCTTTCATAATAGTTATCATTCTACACCCGGTCAGTATGTCCATCATATGGGGATCAAAGAAAAAGGGGATATGTTGATTATGGGTGGAGCAGGACCAATGGGTCTTGGGATGATTGATTATGCCTTGCATCGTGAGCAAAGACCAAAACAGCTGGTAATAACTGATTTAGATAATAACCGGCTGGCAAGGGCAGCACAAATATTTTCCATCAAAGAAGCCAAAAAGTACGGAGTTAACCTTATTTATATTAATCCGCAGAAAGAAAGTAATATTAAGGAACTATTGATTTCATTAACCCAAGGAAGAAGATATGACGATATCTTTATTCTGGCACCTATTAGGGATGTTGTAGAATTGGGGGATTCATTGCTGGCCAGAAATGGATGCCTGAACTTTTTTGCCGGTCCGACAGATACAGGATTTTCTGCATCTGTTAATTTTTATAATATTCATTATATTTCCACACACATGGTGGGAAGCAGTGGCGGAAATACTGATGATATGATTGAGTCACTGGAAATGATGGGGAAAAATAAAATTAATCCGGCAGCCATGGTTACCCATATCGGAGGCCTGAACTGTGTTGTTGATACCACGCTAAATTTGCCACAAATTCCAGGTGGAAAGAAATTAATTTATACCAACATTAAGATGGATCTGGTTGCTCTGACTGATATTCCGAAAAAACAAAAAGAAGGGCTATTTATGGCGAAGCTGGCGGAGATATTGTCGGATAATCAGGGATTATGGTCACCGCAGGCGGAAAAGTATTTGCTTGCTCATGCCCGGTCAATTTGAAATA
>CAYSAA010000122.1:0-9817 GCA_964428905.1 uncultured Atribacterota bacterium | reverse complement strand
TAATAAGAGTAATTTGAGAATTGTTATTACTATCATTCTTAATTTTATGATTTGTCTGGTGGAGGTAGTTGGCGGATTATTATCCGGTAGTTTGGCTTTACTGGCGGATGCACTGCATAACTTCAGTGACGGAATGGCCATCCTTATCAGTTATTTGGCCAGAAGGATAGGCTTGTGTTCTCCGGATTTGAAGATGACTTTTGGTTACAAGCGGGCTGAAATACTGGCCGCCTTACTGAATTCGTCGGTCATTATTGTCATTGCTTTTTTTCTGTTTAGAGAGGCTTATATTCGTTTCAGAGATCCTCGGGAAATGACCATACCATTGATGATAGGAGTCGGTGGCTTTGGGTTTATCGCTGATTTGGTCAGTGTTTACCTGCTTTATCCGGAAACCCATCAAAGCCTGAATATTCGTTCAGCATATTTGCATTTATTGAGCGATACACTTAGCTCATTAGCGGTTATTTTTGCTGGTATTATGATCTATTTTTATCGCTTTTATTTTATTGATTCCATTTTAACGATTATCATTGCTATAGTCATTCTGATTCAAGGATATCAAGTGTTAAAACAGAGTATCCTGATATTAATGGAACGGGTACCTGCTAACATCAATATCGAGCACTTAAAAAGAAAGATTGAGTCAATCCCTCAGGTTCATAATCTTCATCATATTCACGTCTGGCAAATTGATGAGAAAAAGGTACTTTTTGAGGGGCATATCATCCTGAATCAGGATATGAAGATAACTGAAGCAGACAAAATCAGACAACAGGTTGGAAAAATACTGGAGCAAGATTTTCACATTTTCCATCCTACGATTCAATTGGAATTTGGTTACTGCAATCAGAAAAATTGTAAATAGAATTGTCAATGTTCCTGATTTGATTTGCACCGATAAAGGGCAGTTGTAGAAAATATATTTACCTCATGGTGATTTTGAGTTTTTCCATTCACTTTTCCAGTGAAGAAAAATAAGGTATATTTAGGTAAGATAAAATTTCAAGGAGAAAGGAATAGTTTTATGCCAATGAATTTACGAAGTGATACTGTGACTTTGCCCACTGAAGAGATGCTGGAGGCAATGCGCCGTGCTCCTTTAGGGGATGATGTATACGGAGAAGATCCGACAGTGAATCAACTGGAATGTTTATCTGCTCAAAAGTTAGGCAAAGAAGCCGCACTGTTTGTTACCAGTGGTACCATGGGAAATCTTTGTGCACTTATGAGCCATACCCATCCCGGAGAAGAAGTGATCTTGGAAGCAGATTCGCATACTTATTATTATGAAGTGGGTGGTTTTGCCAGAATTGCCGGGCTTTCACCTCGTTTAGTGCCGGGTATAAACGGGATTATGGCGATTGAAGACATCAAAATGTCGTTACGGTCTAAGAATATTCATTACCCCCCTTCCCGTTTATTATGTATTGAAAATTCCCATAATCGTGGGGGTGGGACTGTGTATTCACTTTCCCGGATGAATGAGATCTGTGACTTGGCACATCAATTTGATTTGAAGGTGCATGTTGACGGTGCCCGTATCTTTAATGCAGCAGTTGCTCTGAATATTGATGTGAAAGAATTAATCGGGAAAGCGGATTCAATTATGTTTTGCCTCTCTAAAGGTCTTAGTGCGCCGGTTGGATCTGTTCTGGTTGGAGATGCATCATTTATCGATAGAGCAAGGAAAGCCCGAAAAATGTTGGGAGGTGGCATGAGACAAGCTGGTGTACTTGCTGCAGCAGGGATTGTAGCTTTGGGAAAAATGGTTAATCGCTTAAAGGACGATCATTTAAATGCCTATTATATTGGCAAGGAGCTAAAAGAAACAGGGGGTTTGGATGTTAATTTAAAAAGTGTGCAAACCAATATGGTCTATTGCAATATCAGCCAGTTACATGTATCCCCTGAAGAGTTTGTCAGTCAGTTGGAAGAGGAAGGTGTGCAGGTATTACCGGTGGAACCGGATAAGATTCGCATCGTAACGAATCGGCATATATCTAAGGAAGATGCCATAGAAGCTGTGAAAATAATTAAGAAGGTTACTGCAAAAAACCTTTGATTTTAGACTTATTTAAGATGTGCACGAATAGTTTCCAGATAAATATTACAGAAGCTTATCTGAAATGATATATTTACTGTGAAAAATGGAATATACTATTTACCTTCTTTTAATATCAAAATTTTTTCAACTGGCAAATTAATTAGAACTCAAGTAGGTAGAATAACCATTGCAATAATGTAATTATCTTTAATTAATGGAGGTTGGTCATTTGAATACACCCTATCAAATTGCCTTTCTTGGTCATTATACCAAGGATACCATTGTTTCTACTAGCGGGACCAGAGTAGTTAACGGAGGTGCCTTTAACTATGGTGCCAACGTAGCAGCCCGAACAGGTTTGAAAGTATTGGCAGTAACCCGGCTTGCAGAGGAAGATACAGCAGTAATCACTAAATTGGAAAAAATTGGTGTAAATTGTTCGGTGATCTGGACACCACAATCTACTTGTCTTAAGTTGGTATACCCTTCCGACAACCCGGATGAAAGGGTGATTCATGTGGATAGCTGGGCAGGGGCTTTCAGTCTTAAAGAAGTTCTACCGATAGAAGCTAAAGTGATTGTTGTCGGTGCTTCCATGCGCGAAGAAGTTCCTTCTGAAATGATTCAAGCCTTATCCAAAAAAGAATCTGTCTTAGCCGCTGATGTACAGAGCTTTATACGGGTAAATGTTAATGGGAAATTGGTTGCAAAGCCATGGCCGGCGAAAAGAGAAATTCTTTCCTGTATTAAGGTATTAAAGACTGATGCCGTAGAAGCTGAACTGCTTACTGGGGAAAAAGATAGGAAAAAGGCTGCTCTCTTGATTGCCGATATGGGACCCCGAGAAGTGATAATTACGCATAAGGGAGGTGTGCTGGTACTGGCAGAAGGAGAGTTCTATCAGGCTTCATTTCATCCCCGGGAACTGGTCGGGAGAAGTGGGCGAGGGGATACCTGTCTTGCTGCTTATATGTCCAAAAGAATTCATTCTTCACCGGAAGAGGCAACAATCTGGGCAGCGGCAGTAACCAGTTTAAAGATGGAAGCAGAGGGACCTTTCCAAAGGCCTATGGAAGATGTAGAAAAGTTAATTTGGGAAAAGTATAAAAAATAATGAATCATACACTTTATTGCTGCTGTTCTGGGAAGATAGATTGCCAGAGATTTTTTATCTTTATCAGCGACTCAGTGGAATCATGAGCCGGTGAATATTCAAAACCGACAAATCCCTGATATCTTCTTTCTTTTATGAATTGAAGGATATCTTGCCAGTCTATACTGCCTGTACCAGGCTCATGTCTGCCGGGAATATCGGCAATATGAAAATATCCTATTTCTGTATCGTGTTGTTTGATCAATTCTATTAGATCAAATCCCATAACTCCAAGATGATATAAATCGGCTAAAATTTTTAAACGGGGATCTTTGATTTCCCTGACAATCTTTACTGCAGTTTCCATGTTATCCAAATAGTAACCGGGATGATCGATTTTAGTATTAAGCGTTTCCAATATCAGTGTGATAGAATCAGGTGTTAATCTGATAGCTTCTTTCAGGCCGGAAATAATATTGTAGTATTTTTCTTCCGGACTTAATTCTTGATGGCTATTTTCTACTATCCCCCCTTCTCCTAATTGATCCGTCAATAACATCAAATAGGGACAGTGTAAGGTTTCTGCCACTTGAACTGCTTTTTCCAGGTCAGAAAAGATTTTTTGATGAGTTTTTCTGGCAATCAGGCTACCCTGTCGCTGACCACTAAAATTGGCTACTTTTAAATTGTAGTGCTGACATGAGGAATAAAGTAAAGCAAGATCCTTATCTTTCCAGTCCCAGAACTCAATCCGAGAAAAACCTGCTTGTGAGATTGCTTTTAATTTTTCTTCCAATTGCAATTCAGGATAAAGCATTTCAACACAGATAGCCGGTTTCATTATTGGTCCTCCCGGGGTAAGAGATGAAGACTTTTTACCGGCAGTCGGATAGTCACCTCTTCACCTTTTTGAAAACGCTCGCATTCCTGGGGATTTGACATCTCCACGGTTACCAATTGTCCGGACAGTTCGACGAGGTAGGTCATCTGATTACCAAGAAATACAATTTCATGAATGGTCCCGGTGATACTATCGGGTTTCTTTTTTTCCAGGATAATCGATTCCGGACGGAGAACCAGAAAGGCTTTTTCATCTTTTTTGAAGGTCTTTTTGACTTTGGGGATTGTTAGCCGTTGGCCTAATAAATTAATAACCACTTGTTCATCTGAAATAACCTGTTTAACAACGGTCTCCAGAAAATTGGCCTTCCCGATAAAGTCTGCTACGAAACAGTTATCCGGGCGTGCATATACTTCTAAAGGAGTTCCTATTTGTTGCACAATGCCATCTTTTAAAATAACCACACGGTCTGATAAGGACATGGCTTCTTCCTGGTCATGAGTGACATAAATGGAAGTAATGCCTACTCTCTGCTGTAACTTTCGTATTTCCAGACGCATAGAAACCCTTAATTTGGCATCAAGGTTGGAAAGGGGTTCATCAAGCAATAGGACTTTTGGTTCCATGATCAGTGAACGGGCTAAACTGACCCGCTGTTGCTGTCCACCGGATAACTGAGAAGGAGAGCGTTTACCAAGCTTTTCCAGGCCAACTAATTTCATTACCCCTTCTGCTTTTTGCCTGGCAATATCAGGAGGCTCCCCGTGTATTTTAGGTCCATAGATTATGTTTTGAGCTACTGTCATATGAGGGAAAAGGGCATAATTTTGAAATACCATAGCAGTGGGTCTTTTGTTGGGGGGAGTTGAGGTTACATCTTCCCCATCAATAAATATTTTGCCGGAAGTCGGTAATTCAAAACCGGAAATCATGCGCAGAATGGTGGTCTTTCCGCAACCGGAAGGACCCAACAGGGTAACCAGTTCTCCTTCCTCTACCTTTAAATTGACGTAATCAACTGCCCTAACCACATCTTTACCACTTCCAAATATTTTAACCAGTTCTTTCAATTCCAGAAAGTCTTTTTTCATGTTTTTACCCCTTATACTTCATAAATGCTATGAAGTAATTTAACCTATAATGCTTGTCGCTCTAACCCCTTTTCCAATTCGATTTACCAAGAATTGAATTACTCCCAGGGCAATCAGTATAATCATAATTAGAATTAGACTCATGGCGGCAGCCCGAGCATATTGTGTATTATCCACAAATCCTAAAATTGCAATGGTAATTAAATTCCATTTTCCGGATACCACAAAAATAACTGCACTGATGGCAGTCATTGCTTTCACAAAACCGAAAGCCAGGCCAGAGAAAAAGGCCGGGGCGATCATGGGAAGGGTAATTTTGCGAAAAGTGGTATTACTATCAGCTCCCAGGTCGGTAGAGGCCTCTTCGATGGCCGGATCGATTTGTTGTAATGCTGCAATTCCGGAACGGATTCCCACTGGCATATCTCGAAAAATTAATAGAGTAATAATAATCCAGGCAGTACCGGTTAAAATAATAGGCATTAGTGTAGATTTTTGATTAAAAGCCAGGATATATCCGATACCAACAACGGTTCCCGGAATTGCAAAAGTAAGCATAGACATAAATTCCATCAAACCACGCCCGATAAATTTTTTCCGAATAATCAAAAAAGAGATAAATATTCCTACTACTCCAGTAATAGGAGTAGCAATAGATGATAGTACAATTGAATCGAAAAGATAGTCTTTCCCGACTTCCCAGACTACCACAAAATTATTTAAAGTTAATGTTGGATTTACACCCCATAGGGTTTGGAAGGAGCCGTATACAATGGTGCCATAGAATAAGAAAACGATTCCAGTATAGAACAGACAGGCACTATAAACCGGTAATTTAATATACCATTCTAGGTTTTTTATGGTAGCCCCGGTGGGTTTGCCGGTAACTGTGACATAAGATTTTCGAGAGACCCAGTATTTTTGCACAAAGAATGCAGTGGCAGTTGGAATAAGCAATAACATAGCTAATGTAGATCCTCGAGAAAGATCATACATACCGGTGATTTGCAAAAAGGCCTGCACGGAAAGCACCCTGAAATCACCGGAAATGACCATTGGATTCCCGAAGTCTGCCATGGATTGAATAAAAACCAACAGCCAGGCACTGGCTATTCCAGGAGTAGACAGAGGAAGTGTAATTGTGGAAAAGACTCTGCCTCTAGCAGCACCCAGGTCCATTGATGCTTCTTCTAGTGAGGGATCTATAGCTTCCAAGACTCCATATAAAACTAAGAAAGCAGTGGGGCTATAAGCAATCGTTTCTACTAAAACTAATCCTCCTAATCCGTAAATAGAATAATTTCCAATAATAGTTCTAAGCCAAGGAGTCAAGGTACCCGCTCTACCAAAAAGAAGTATAGCAGCTAATGCAACTACAAAAGGCGGAGAGATGATGGGGAAAGTAGCAATCATGTGAAAAATATTTTTAAAGGGAAGAGCAGTACGGGTTAAAGCATAGGCAAAGGCAAATCCAGCTATAGTTCCAACAGTAGCCGTATACACTCCCAGGATAATACTATTAATAAATGGTTGGAAATAATATCTTTTAGCAAAAATTACCATATAATTGGAAAAATCCCATTTCCCATCAATAAATACGCTATATCTGATAACCTGGAAGATTGGTAAAGCCACAAAGGTTATTAAAAAATAAAAAATAAGAACAATAAAAATAAAAAGGATTGGCTCTTTCCAGATAAGTTTTAACTGACCGATAATTTCATGATATTGTCTTTTTCTATAACCATTCATTCTTTAGTTACCATTTAAACGATCCCTGCTACAAACGAATTTGTATTTTTAATTTGTAGCAGGGATAAATTATTAGATTACAGATTTAATGGTCTATTGTCCAATCCGATCTCTCCAGGCTTCTACCCATTCATCCTTGCTTTCTCCGGCCAGGATATGATCATAAGCAATTAGATTTACATCATCTAGGGTTACTGAACCTTCTGCTACAGTCGCTTTGGGATTAACCGGGAGGCGGTTGTAATCCTGGAAGAGGTTTTGGGCTTCTACGGTATAACACCAATCAATAAATTGCTTTCCTAATTCCGGATCAGGTCCTCCTTTAATAAGAGATAGTCCGCCAACTTCATAACCGGTTCCCTCCTCCGGGAAGGTCATGACGACGGGATAACCGGCATTAACACCTTTAGCCAGTATATCGTGTGAGAAAGAAATCCCCACAGCAATTTCACCCAAACCAGCCATGCCAATACAGGCAGTTCCGGATTTGGTGTATTGGAAAATACTATGCTGGTCAAATTCTTCCCACCAATCCAGGGCTTTTTCCATACCCCACATTTGAACAAGAGTGGCATAGGTAGTATAAGCCGTACCGGAAGTATAGGGATAAGCAAGGGCTACATTATTTTCTAATTTGGGATGGAGTAAATCATCCCAGCTGGTTGGGGGTTCCATATCATTTTCTTCCAGGAATTCAGTATTGGTGATAAAACCAATGGCACCAGTATAAAATCCGGTCCAATCCCAATCGTCAGCATGTAACAGTTCCGATAATTCGAAATCAGTATTGGGTTTATAGGATTCCAAAAGACCTTTGGAGGCGGCATTGATATGAGAGGTATTGGAACCGGCATGCCAGACACTGGCTTGAGGATTACTGGCTTCAGCCTCTATTCTGGCCAGAACTTCACCGGAAGACATTCTAACCCATTGTACATCGATACCGGTTTCTTCTTCAAAAGCTTCAATATATAATTTGGCCTCTTCGGTATCAAAAGCGGTATACAGATGCAGGACGTTTCCCTGTGCAAGACCATGACCGGTAACACAGAAAACCACAAAGAATATAATCATTGTAGACAGTAATAATTTTCTCATTGAAAAAACCTCCTATAGTTTTTAAATTAAAAAATCTTTACATTTCAGTCTGATACGCTGCTCAGCTTCATATTTGCAGGTCTAAATAATTTTCTTTTTTTGATTAAAAGATGATCACCTCCTTATGTGAATCGTTTGTCATCAGGAAATAATTTTGAATCAAATTTAATTTTCTCTACCAACCATTTTGACATAAAAAGCAATATTTTTCAATAGAAGTATCAATAAATTGAGGTTGATTAAGGTAAGAAAAGACGGTAATCTTTAATAATATTGTAACAAATATTTTCAATATTCAATACAATAATGTTATTATCTTAAAAAGCAATCATTTTTTTCCAGTGATTTGGCTTACAGGTGAGTAGTAAAGATTAGAGTCATTTATATAAATAGAATGGATTAATGAGGTTTGTTTATTGAAAAAATTTTTATTCCAGGAATATCAAGCACTTATATCTTTCTTAAAAGAGTATGTTAAGGTTATTGTTGTCTTATGCCTGGCTACTTTTTCTCTGGTCATGCAGTGGTACAGGCCAATTGGTCCAACGCTTGCTATCAACTATATATTTTATTATATTGTGGTACCGATTCTCGTTATCCTGTTGGTATTAAGAGATAATCCACTTGATTACGGTTTCAGAATCGGTCATTATCGTATCTGGTTGCCTTATGTCATTATTACTATCATAATCGGTCTCCCGATTTTACTCGTTGGCTCCAGTTTTTCCTCTGTTCACCAGTTTTATGCCAGTCAATTTAACTATTATGAATTTTTAACCGCATCAGTACCTGAATTATTTGCCTGGGAATATCTTCTGCGAGGGTTTTTACTCTTTGGCTTAAAAAAGCGATTTGGTCAGGCAAGCATTATTATCCAGATGGTTCCCTTTGTCCTGCTTCACCTGGGGAAACCTGAAGCAGAAACCCTTTCCTGTATTGTAACAGGTTTGTGGTTTGGATGGGTTGCCTACCGGGGAAAATCATTCTGGCCAGCCTTTATAATCCATGTTTTTATTAACTTCACAGTTAAATATTTTTTAAATTTGTAAGAAGATTAGTAACCTATGTTCTTTTTAAAACAATGGAAAGGGGGAATATCAAGTCTTGCAGAAAACAACAGGTATTACCAAGAGAGAGGAGTATTATCAAAGTATTCAAGATTAGTAAATATGTTTACAAAATGTAATGAGTATTCCAAATATCAATGAAAGGGGTTTATTTTATATCATGAATAGATGTATATGGTATGATCAAACATCAGGCATGAAAAGAGCGTATGATAAAGGATTGTTGGATAAGAAATGGATTGAAAATTATTGTTTGAATGGTGGTAAGGATTGTATTAGGAAAAAACGATTTGAAGAGGAAGGATATGTTTCACCGGATTACGTTTTGCCAGATGGCACTGTGGATGAGAAATTAAAGCAGATCATCGAGAAAAAAGGTCATTTTTGATGCTAATGATTCTGCTGAAGATTTTTTGTTGATTGTTATCTATAATTTTAAAAATAGTGCTCTTTTTAATTTTTTAATGAAATTCTTTTTTCGATGAGACTAAAGCTTAAATCCAGCAGTACAGCAATAATGATAGCCGGAATGGCACCGGTTAAAACTTTGGGGATATTAAAATTGGTTAACCCCTCAAAGATAAGTTCTCCCAATCCTCCTGCACCGATTAGAGAGGTGAGGATTGCTACACTGTTGGCAATGACTGCAGCAAATTTAATCCCGGCAAAAATAGCCGGAAAGGCATGAGGAAAACGAATATAGCGTAAAATTTCCATCTTGTTAAGACCAATACCTCTGGCTGAATCAATATAAATAAAATCAACGTCCCTTAATCCTGTAAAGGTGTTTTTAAATAAAGGCAGAATGATTCGCAAAATAATAGCAAA
>CAYSAA010000121.1:0-10950 GCA_964428905.1 uncultured Atribacterota bacterium | reverse complement strand
CACGACGCAATACTATTTTTACAGTATTGATCGGTTATTGGCAAATTTTAATTGTATTTAACTAAAAACTATAAACTATAAACAAAGAACCGTTTTTTTAAAACTACCTACTACCTACTCGATACTGTATGTAAACTCGATACTTTTTAGATGCATTTATTGTTGTATTATCTTGTATTGGACACGATACGCAATACGCACGACGCAATACTGTATTTGGACTACCTATCACCTACTATTCTACTCCCACTCAATGGTAGCAGGCGGTTTGGAACTGATATCATAAAGTACCCGATTAATTCCCTTTACCTGATTAATTAAACAATTCGAAATTCTGGCCAGAAGCTCATTTGACAATCTCGCCCAGTCTGCAGTCATACCGTCATAGCTGGTTACAACTCTTAAAACTAAACTGTAATCATAGGTTCTCAAGTCACCCATTACCCCTACAGATTTGACGGGAAGAAGAATACCAAAATACTGCCATAGATCTTGATTCATATTTTCTTTACTTATTTCTTTTCGAATGATATCATCAGCTTCTCTTAAAATCTGTAACTTTTCCATATTTATTTCACCGATGACTCTAATTCCCAAACCCGGACCGGGAAATGGTTGTCTCCATATCATTTTCTCTGGAATACCTAATTTTTGTCCAATTTTCCTTACTTCATCTTTAAATAAATTCTTTAAAGGTTCCAAAAGCTTTAATTCCATTTTATCAGGCAATCCACCAACATTATGATGAGACTTAATCTTGGCTGAAGGGCCTCTGGTGGAAACACTTTCTATAACATCAGGATAAAGTGTCCCCTGTAAAAGATGTGTTACTTTTCCAATACCCCTGGCCTTTTCCTCAAAAATCTTTATGAATAGGTTTCCGATGATCCTCCTTTTTTCTTCTGGATCAGTAACTCCCTGCAAAGCAGAGATAAATTCTTTAGAATAATCGTAATAAAGTAATGTAATTTCAAAAGATTCTCGAAAAATCTTTTTGACTTCTTGTGCTTCATTCTTACGCATAAGACCGGTATCAATAAAGATGCAATAAAGCTGCTCAGGGATAGCCTTATGGGTCAATACAGCGGCAACCAGGGAATCAATTCCTCCACTGACTCCCGCAACTACTTTCCCTTCTCCAACTACATGTTTAATTTCATTGATTGTTTGATCAATAAAAACGCCGGGAGTCCATTTTGCTGGACATTTACAAATTCGATGAGCAAAATTATATAAAATATCTTTTCCGTTTTCGGTATGGGTCACTTCGGGGTGAAATTGTAACCCGTATATGAATCTTTTTTCATTACAGATGGCTGCAATCTTTTCTCCCTGGCTAACCGCGGTTAATGTAAACCCTTCGGGTATTTTTTCAATGATATCATGGTGGCTCATCCAGGTAGCAATACGATCTGGCAATCCATAAAATAATTTATTCTTATCATGTATCTCAACGATCGTATGTCCGAATTCAGCCTTAGCAGAATTACCAACCTGACCACCCATCATTTTAGCAATTAGCTGAGTACCATAACATATTCCCAGCATTGGAATCTTTAATTGAAAGATATCTAGACTAATAGTAGGTGCATTTTTATTTAAAACACTGTCCGGACCTCCGGATAAGATAATACCTTTGGGTGGATTTTTTTTCAATATAGATAAATTAATATAGTAGGGATAAATTTCCGAATAGACCTGAAATTCCCTGATTCTTCGGGCAATTAGTTGAGTATACTGTGATCCAAAATCTAAAATAGCAATCCAGTCTTTGTTTATATTTTTTTTATTCAATATGCTTTATCACTTTCCATACAATTTACTTGTCATTAGTTTATTTATATTATATAATAATTTTTAGAAGCATGGTAAAAAACATTTAAATTATATCATAGATAGGTATTTTTTCCATACCTTATCGTTCGGTTCAATAGGGATAAATAAAATATTCAAAGCTGTATGATGGTTTCGGGAGAGTTTTTTTCAGTTATACAATGAAAAAACGCCGAAGGGGCAAGATGATTACTCATCCAAACTCTCAGGCAAAAGGACCGAAATTGGACAGACCTCTGGAAAGATATTTATATCACCGAAGGGGCAATTTCCTAAGTAATCACGGAATAAGCAACTTGGGCCAAAAAGTTTTTTCTGACCAAGGATTTAGGAAAAATCTCTCAGGTATTATAGACAGAGTCTTATATGCAATGTAGGATTCTGTCTATTTTATTTAACCATAACAAACCGCCTTCTTTGAAGGTGGTAATGGTTAAAAAGCCACTCGTTATGCGGGTGTGGTATTTACTATAGTTAATAAACGCTATTTTTAAATAAAAAAAGGAGGAAAATATGAAATCAGACTTAGAAATTGCCCAACAAACCAAACTGCTTCCCATCACTGAAATTGCCTCAAAAGCAGGTATCAAAGAAGACGAATTGGTGCTCTACGGTACATACAAAGCCAAGGTGAAAGCTGATATTCTCAATCGACTCACAGACCATCCCCAGGCAAAATACATTGTGGTTACTGCCATTACCCCTACCCCCTTAGGAGAAGGGAAAACCGTTACCTCCATAGGCCTGGGACAAGGCCTGGCCAAACTGGGGAAAAAGGTCATCAATGCCTTAAGGGAGCCTTCCATGGGTCCGGTCTTTGGCATCAAAGGCGGTGCAGCAGGCGGAGGATATTCCCAGGTGGTTCCCATGGAGGACCTGAACCTGCATTTCACCGGTGATATTCATGCCGTAGGGGCAGCCAACAATCTGCTCTGTGCCATGCTGGATACCCACCTGCAAAAAGGCAACAAACTGAATATCGACATACACAGCATCGGTATTAACCGGGTAATGGATATCTCAGATCGTGCCCTGAGAAACATTGTGGTAGGATTGGGCGGAAAGACCAACGGTATTCCCCGGGAAACCGGGTTTGATATTACCGTCGCATCAGAGGTGATGGCTATCCTGGCCATGGCCACCAATATCTTTGACCTCAGGGAAAGATTGGGCAAAATGACCATTGCCTACACGAATGACGGAAAGCCCGTTACCGCTGAAGATCTAAAGGCCGCCGGTGCCATGACCGTGCTTTTAAAAGATGCCCTCCACCCCAACCTGATTCAAACCCTGGAACATGGCCCCTGTTTTATGCATTGCGGACCCTTTGCCAATATCGCCCATGGTAACAATTCAGTCCTGGCTGATCTCATCGCCACCAAACTGGCCGATTATGTGGTGACCGAATCGGGCTTCGGTTCTGATATGGGATTCGAAAAAATGTGTAACATTAAATGCCGTACCAGTAAGTTAAAGGTAGATGCTGCCGTAATTGTCTCTACCATTCGGGCCTTGAAAATGCACGGTGGTGCTATTAAAGTCATTGCCGGAAAACCATTGGATCAGGAAAAACTTTCCCGGGAAAATTTAGCTGCGGTAGAAAAAGGATGTGAAAACCTGGAGAAACATATTGAGAATGTCCTCTTACATGGTATTAACCCGGTAGTTGTTATCAACAGCTTCCCAACCGATACCCCCGGGGAAATTGAATTGATTAAAGAAAAAGGCCTGGCTGCAGGTGCTTCAGCAGTAGTGACCCACCAGGGATGGGAAAAAGGAGGAGATGGTTGTACTGAACTGGCTGAAGCAGTGATAGAGGCAACAGAAAAGGAAAACGGTTTTCATTATCTCTATCCACTGGAGGCCAGCATCAAGGAGAAGATTGAGACCATCGCTACCAAGGTCTACGGCGCAGATGGAGTAACCTATCAAGCCCAGGCAGAAAAAAATATCAAACTATTTGAATCTTCCGGTTTTGGTAACCTACCCATCTGTATGGCCAAAACACACCTTTCTCTCTCTCATGACCCGGCCATCAAGGGGAGACCCAGGCATTTCAAAGTTCCCATCCGTGATATCCGTGCCTCGGTTGGAGCCGGTTTCCTCTATCCCCTTTTGGGTACCATGATGACCATGCCTGGTCTGCCATCGTTCCCGGCTTCCATGAAAGTGGATATTGATAAAGATGGTAATACCGTTGGATTGTTTTAGGTTTTAAAATTCAATATTAAATATTTGGAGGTAAGTATAATGTCTAATAAGGTTAATGAAGATCTATATTATAGCAAAAATGATGAATGGTTAAAAGTGGAAAATGATATCGGAACCATTGGGATTACTGATTATGCCCAAGACCAATTGGGAGATATTGTCTATGTAGAGGAAATGAAAAAAGGGACCGTGCTTCATAAGGGAGATGTACTCACTACTGTTGAATCAGTGAAGGCAGTCTCTGATGTGTATTCCCCCGTTAGTGGTGAAATTATTGAAATCAATCAAAATATTGTTGATGAACCATCTCTTATTAACCAAGATCCCTACAATAAAGGCTGGTTTGCCAAAATAAAAATGGATAAACCGGAAGAAGAAATTGATGAGCTGATGAGTGCTTCGGATTATGCTGAATTTCGAAAAGAATAGAGGTGAAAAATATGAGATATATCCCGTCAACCAAAGAACAGCAAAGTGAAATGTTAAAAGATATCGGGGTTACTTCTTTCGATGAACTCATAAAAAATATTCCCGAAAAATTAAGGCTAAAAGATAAACTTAAAATTCCTACTGCGCTCTCAGAACAGGAATTGGAAGAGAAAATTATGGGAATTGCCCAGAAAAATGCTGATTTCTACTCCATGAAGCCATTAATTGGTGCTGGTGCTTACCGTCATTTTATACCAGAAGCACAAAAATCTTTATTACAAAGAGAAGAATTCTGGACCTGCTATACACCCTATCAACCAGAACTAAGCCAGGGAACTCTTCAGTCCATGTTTGAATACCAAAGCTTCATTTCCAGACTGACTAAAATGGATGTGGTTATCCCATCTATTTTCGACGGTGCATCTGCTGCCGGAGAAGCAGCCTTGATGTCCTTGAGGTTAACACATAAAAATAAAATTATTGTTTCAACCCTAATTCACCCTCATTACCGTGAAACAATCAAGACATATTTAGGGCCTCACGATGTCGAAATAATTGAGTTGCCCTTTCAAGATGGATTAGTTCAACTCGAACAATTAGAACAATTACTGGATGAAAGTACAGCCGCTGTTTTGATTCAAAGCCCTAATTTTTTGGGAGGTATTGAAAATTTAACGGCAATTTCAGAATTGATTCATCAGAAAAAAGGATTACTTATTGATATCATTGTGGAAAGTATGTCCCTGGGAATTCTTAAATCTCCGGGTGATTTAGGGGTCGACATTGTGGCAGGCAGTGCTCAATCCTTCGGAATGGATTTGAATTTCGGGGGGCCCTATAATGCTTTTTTGGCAACCAAGAAGCAATTCGTCAGACAGATTCCTGGTAGAATTGCTGGTGAAACCAAAGACAATAAAGGAAAGAGAGCCTTTGTTATGACCTTCAGAGCTCGTGAACAGGACATCAGAAGAGAAAAAGCAACTTCTAACATGTGTACCAACCACAACCTAAACGTTATCGCATCCAATATTTACTTGTCACTCATGGGTACTGAAGGTATCTATCAATATTCTCTACTTAATGCCAAGATGGCACATTACCTGGAAAGTCAACTGTTAAAAACAGGAAATTTTGAAAATATTTTTAAGTATCCTTATTTTAATGAATTTCTCATTAAATACCAGGGAAATATCAAGGATCTTAATCAAATATTATTAAAGAGCCAATTCCTTCCACCCCTTTCTGTCCAGTCATTTTATCCAGGTAATCATTTTGAGCAAACTGTGCTCTTTGCCGTAACTGAAATATTTACCCGGGATGAATTAAATCGCATAGTAGATGTATTATCTTAGCAAGGAGGAAAATATGAAACTTATTTTTGAAAAAAGTATTTCCGGAAGAGATGGTTATTCTCTTCCCTCTGACTTATTCCAAGATATCAAAATTGAAGATTGTCTGCCCGATATTTCTTTGGATAAAAGTAAGAAACAATTAACCGAGGTGTCAGAAGTTGATGTTATTCGTCATTTCACCAAACTCTCCAAATTCAATTACGGGGTAGATGATGGATTATATCCCTTAGGTTCTTGTACTATGAAATATAACCCTAGAATCAATGAAAAAATGGCCTCTCTTAATCAATTCGTTTATGCCCATCCGCTTTCCTCACCGGAAATGATTCAGGGATCTCTGGAAATTATGCATCAACTCAATTTGTTGCTATGTGAAATTACCGCAATGAACCAATATACTATGGCACCTGCTTCCGGTGCTCATGGAGAATTAACTGGGAATCTGATTATGCGTCAATATTTTATGGACCATGGGGAAAAAAGAACTAAGATGTTGATACCTGATTCTGCCCATGGCACCAATCCTGCTTCCGCTGCCATGGCAGGTTTTGAAGTCATTGAAATAAAATCAAATGAAAATGGTACAGTTGATTTGAATTCACTCAAAAATGCTATGGATGAACAGACAGTAGGATTAATGTTAACCAATCCCAATACTGTGGGATTGTACGATGAAGGAATTGAAGACATCGAGAAAATCGTTCATCAAAAAGGTGGATTACTTTATTATGATGGTGCAAACCTGAATGCCTCCCTGGGGATAATTCGGCCAGGTGATGCCGGATTTGATGTTGTTCACCTCAACCTTCATAAAACTTTCTCCACACCTCACGGTGGTGGTGGTCCGGGGGCAGGTGTGATCGGTGTCAAAGATAGATTAATATCTTACCTACCAACGCCAATTGTTGACTTTGATTCTACCGAAAATAAATATTTCTTAAAAGATATTGGTAACAAGAGTATTGGCATGGTCCGTAGTTTTTGGGGAAATTTTGCAGTTTTAGTTAAGACTTATACCTGGATTCTTTCTCTTGGCCCAGAATATCTTTACCAATGCTCTAAAACAAGTATTATCAATGCCAATTATGTGTTAGCAAAGTTAAAAAAATATTATAAGCCGGCTTATGATCAATATTGTGGACACGAATGCACCTTGACCGGCCGTGAATATAAAAAATATGGCATTAAAACCTTACACATCGCCAAGAGATTAATGGATTATGGAATTCATCCCCCCACCATTTACTTCCCTCATTTCGAACCCTATGCCGAAGAGACGATTATGATTGAACCACCTGAGTCAGAAAGTAAAGAAGTGTTGGATGAATTCATCGAGGTTATGATTAAAATATCCGATGAGGCTAAAACAAATCCTGAAGTTTTGCTATCCGCGCCTCATATAACACCTATTGGAAAAACCGATGATGTTTTGGCTGTTCAAAAACCAATCTTGACCTATGACGATGAATTAAAGTTGCAAGATCAATAAATAATGATGTATATCAAGAAATTAATTTTAAATCAGGAGGGATGAAATGCCTGAAGAAGATCTATTATTAACACCGCTTCATGATGAACATATTCATTTACATGCTCGAATGATACCTTTCGATGGTTTCGATATGCCTGTTCAGTACAGCAGCATCATTGATGAACATATAGCAGTAAGGGAGAGAATAGGTATTTTTGACGTATCACATATGGGTGAAATTGAAATTAAGGGTCCAGATACCCTTTCCTTTGTAGACTATCTCTTAACCAATCGAATCAGTAATATGAAAAATGGTTCAATTAAATATTCTCCCATGTGTTATGACCATGGTGGACAAGTTGATGATCTTTTTGTCTATAAGATCAGTGAACAATCAATATTGTTAGTGGTTAACGCTTCTCCAAACTATTCGGAAAAAGACCATCTATGGATTGAACAACACAGCCAGAATTTTGATATTGAAATAAAAAATAAGAGTAAAGAATATGGCGAAGTAGCCATTCAGGGCCCTATGGCAGAAAAATTGCTTACTCCATTTTTCAAAGGTAAAGACAAAATATCGCTTTCGGATTTAAAACGTTTCCATTTTACCTTGGGAACACTTTTTGATAAAGATGTTTTGATTTCACGAACCGGCTATACCGGTGAAGACGGGTTTGAAATCTACACCTTCAATGCTTTAGACATTATTGACATTTGGCAAATTGCCTTAAAGGAAGGTAAAAATTATGATATCAAGCCTTGTGGTTTAGGAGCAAGGGATACTACACGTTTTGAAGTCGCCTACTGGCTTTATGGTAATGATATTGATGAAACGATCAATCCTTTGGAGACTGGTCAAGGATGGACCGTGAAGCTTGATAAGGATAATTTTATTGGTAAAGATAGTTTACTAACCATTCAAAAGAATGGTATCACCAGAAAATTAGTGGGGCTTTCCGTTCCTCAAGGAGGAATACCCAGAAGTAAAATGGAAGTACAAAAAGAGAGTCAAAAAATAGGCTTTATCACCTCGGGAAACTATTGCCCTTCCTTAAAGAGAGTTTATGCCATGGGACTATTAGATATGCCTTATACCAAGGTAGGTACCGAGGTAAATGTTATTATCAGAAATAAACCTATTCATGCAGAAGTTGTTCCTATGCCTTTCCTGGCACCGGTGAACAAAAGATAAATATTTGATTTTAATATTTTTTCGTATCATAATAAAAAATAAGATAATTTTTTAGAAAGGAGGTTAGATATTTAATTTTTTTGCAGGAGGTGATGAAATAGTTTCAATATCTTGTTTATATTTTTTATTGCTTAATGAAAAAACTTTGCTCGATATTTTTAATAATAATTATTAAATAATTTGAGATTAGGAGGTTTTATTATTATGACAGCAATTATGGATATTCTGACCATTATTGATGATTTTGTCTGGGGTCCTCCCATGTTAATTATTTTAGCCGGCACAGGTCTTTTCCTGACGATTCGATTAGGTTTCCCCCAATTTAAGCATTCCGGACATGGTTGGAAATTAATTATCAGTGGTCTGACCAGAAAAGATGCAAGCGAACAAGATGAAGGAGAAATTACCCCCTTTCAGGCATTGACTGCCACACTTGCGGCTACTGTGGGCAATGGTAATATTGCTGGTGTAGCGACTGCTATTGCAGCAGGCGGTCCTGGTGCTGTCTTGTGGATGTGGATTATTGCTCTGGTAGGAATGGCGACCAAGCTGTGCGAAGCTGCACTGGGTGTAAAATACAGAATTAAGGACAAGGATGGTGCACTGGCAGGTGGTTCAATGTATTTTATCGAAAAAGGATTGGGACAAAAATGGCTGGGATGGATCTTCGCATTATTTGGGGCTTTAGCAGCTTTTGGCATCGGTGATATGGTTCAGACTAACTCCATGGCTTTAGTTGGAAACAGTGTTTTTGGTATTCCACAGCTTGTTACCGGTATTGTCCTAGCAGTACTTCTCTGGCTGGTAGTCGTTGGAGGGATTAAGCGAATCGGTTCTGTAACCGAGTACCTTGTGCCATTTATGGCATTGTTTTATATTGTTGCAGCTTTAATTGTAATTATCTCCAGAATAAATATGGTTCCCTGGGCAATTGGAGAAATTTTTAGAAGTGCTTTTAGCGGAAGAGCTGCATTTGGCGGATTTGCCGGAGCTACAGTCGCCCAGGCCATGCGCTTTGGGGTTGCCCGTGGTATCTTCTCCAATGAAGCTGGTTTGGGTAGTGGGAGTATCGCCAATGCAGTTGCCAGAACAAAGCATCCTGTAAGACAGGGTTCTATCGCCATGATTGATGTAATGATTGATACACTTATTATCTGCTCCATGACTGCTTTAGTCATTCTTTTAACTGATTCATTGGGGACAGGATACACAAGTACCCAACTAACTGCTCATGCCTTTGAAACCGTATTAGGGGGTATAGGTGGACCTATTGTAGCCTTGGGCTCATTGTTATTCGGTTTCTCTACTATCATCACCTGGTGTTACTATGGTCAGCAGTGTTCACGCTTTATTCTCGGTCCGTCTGTTGTTATGCCATATGCGTGGTTGTTTGTTATTGTTGCTTTTCTGGGTGCGGTGGTGGAAGTTCCCTTTGTCTGGCTGCTTACGGATGCTTTGAACGGTGCTATGGCTATTCCTAATTTAATCGGATTAATATTCTTAAGTGGCGTTATGGCTGAACAGGTTAAAGAATATTTTTCCAATCCTGAAATGTTAAAGATTTAATATTTTTATTTCAATTTGATGGTATAGGGTCAGAAGATATTGTATATTATAATTTACCCTTGCCCTATGCCATTATTTTACAAGGAGGACTATTTAACTAATGATAATTGGTGTACCTAAAGAGATAAAAAATAATGAAAACCGGGTTGCTATTACACCCGCTGGTGTTAAAGCATTTACCCAGGCAGGGCATCAGGTATTTGTTCAAAAGTCAGCCGGCTCAGGAAGCGGAATAACAGACCAGGAATACAGTGCTGCTGGCGCCTCCATTCTTGATTCCGCCCAGCAAGTTTACGAAAAATCCGATATGATTATGAAAGTAAAAGAACCGATGCCTGTTGAATATCCAATGATCAAGCATGGACAAATAGTATTTACCTATTTCCATTTCGCTGCCTCCCGAGAATTAACCGAAGGTATGATGGAGAGGCACTGTATTTGTATTGCTTATGAAACAGTAGAAACCAAAGACAAAGGATTGCCCTTACTAAATCCGATGAGTGAAGTTGCCGGAAAAATGGCTGGCCATATTGCAGCCTATTACTTAGCCCTTCCCTATGGAGGACGTGGCGTTTTAATGGGTGGTGTTCCTGGTGTGAAACCAGCTAAAGTAGTTGTTATTGGTGGAGGAACAGTTGGTACCAATGCTGCTAAAGTCACTGCCGGCATCGGTGCCAATGTTACTATCTTAGATATCAACCTGGATCGTTTAAAGTATTTAGATGATATCATGCCCAAGAATGTGAATTTCCTCGTTTCTAATCAACATAACATTGAGCAGGAAATCAAAGATGCCGATGCCTTGATTGGCGCAGCCCTGATACCCGGAGCTACTGCTCCTAAGGTAGTTACTGAAGACATGGTAAAAATGATGCCAGATAACTCAGTCATTG
>CAYSAA010000120.1:0-2711 GCA_964428905.1 uncultured Atribacterota bacterium | reverse complement strand
TGCTTAATAAGAAAAGAAAGACAGAAGAGCATAACTTCAGAAAAATCCTCCAAAGGAAAGCCACCTTCTGGAGTATTTTGCCTGAAGATATGCAATCAGCGGATGTCCATAATTTATGGCAAGAGGAAAAATTCATCCCCCCTTGCCATAAATTATGCCTGTTTTTATGGAAAATAATAAAAATTTTAATTATTCTTTAAAGAAACAATATATTTTTATCTTTAATTTCTTATTTGCAATCAAACTTTTCTTTTTCTATAATCAAGTTAAAGTGCGAGGTGTGTGGTGAACAACATAAAAGTTGCAATAATGTATATTTTATCAATTTTTATAGTATCTATCGTAGGATCTTTGTTTGGCTTTCTCCTTACTCTTTTACCTCCAATAAAATCATTATTTAAAAAATTCAAGTCATTATTATATATAACTGTCTTGCCTGTAAATATTACTTCAAATTTTTTTGCTGTTTTCTTAATTGTATTAATATGCAATAAATTAAATATTCAACCTACTTTATTGATGGTAATTATTCCGGGTATATTGTCTATACAAAATGGCATTTCAAGGATAAAAAGAGCAAAAGAAGGGGCATCTAACGTAAAAAGTATGTTAGATAATTCAGGGGAACCTGAATCGTATGATCAGAAATCTGATATTAAAACCGAATACATAAACCAGATAGGTGATATAGTAGGACTAATATTGGGTGTTTTGTATTTTTTATATAATGCTCCATTATATTGAGAAAATGTATGAATTTTATTATGTTGGGTTATTATGAATTCCTTTTTTCAAAAGAAAAAGAAGAATGAAGATCAGTTCTATTCTCAAATTCGAGATTTTTCTGAAAGGGCTGAAAACAAGAAACAAATTGAATATTTCTGGACAAAATATAAGCCTTATGTCCAAGGTAAATAGAAGGATTTTCTGTATAGAGCACAAAGGGAAAATTGTTTTAAGCAATGTTGGTGGGAAATGGTTTTATCTGTTGGTTTACTCAATGCTGGAGCAAATATTAAGAAAAAAAATACAGAAAAAGGTCCTGATATTCTATTAGAAGATCTAGAAGAAACTTCACTTAAGATATACGTTGAAGCAATAGCCCCTAAAGAGGGAGTAACGGAAGATAAATTACCTGAGATGTCATGGGGGTATGATCTTACGCTTCCCGAAAATAAATTTTTGTTTAGGACTAGTGGAGCTTTTATTGAAAAACACAGAAAATATAAATCTTATATAAAGAACAACACCATTTTTGAAAAAGATATTTATATTATTGCTATTTCTGCTTGTAATTTAGGCGAATATGGATCATTAATGGATTTTCCCTGTCCTGCACTTTTTAAATTCCTTGTTGGGGTAGGGAATCAAGTTTTATCTCCAAAGGGAGCATTTGTTGAATATAGACCACAGATTATGAAAGGGGATATACCTATTGAAATGAATTATTTTCTTAAAAATAAATACAATGGAATTTCAGCTGTATTATATTCTAATACAAATATATTAGGATATCCCGATAATCCGGAAAAAACCTTCATAATTTTAAAAAACCCATTGGCAAAAAACCCATTGCCTAACAAGATATTTAAGACTATTAAGATCTGGAGTTTTGGTAAAAAACATAAAGGTTGGATAAAAAAATAAAGTATATTTGATTTTATTTAACATACTGCGATACGCAAATTTAATATTGTTTTCCAATTTTAATCAATCTATGATAAACAAAAGTTCCTCGAATACCTTGAAAGAAAAAATAAGATAATACTGCTACAAATGGAATACCAACTATTATTATCATTAAAAACAAACTTTCACTTTCAATAGGACCTTTCACTAATACTAGTCCTCTATCTACAACTAACAGAATCCACAATATGAAAATGATTATTGCGCAAACTCTGCTCCTTTTGTAAACACCAAAAGCTAAACCAAAGATAATGAATGCTCCTAACAAATCTAATAGTGTAATGCTAGGAAAGGAAAAAATCAGAACCAATAAACCCCATCCAATACCACAAATATATGCATCTTGTATCGCTTTGTTTGCTTTTTCGATATCCATTATAAATCGCCTTCTCATATTTTATCTTTTCTTATGTGTCTTGATTATCATATCCTTTGTCTTTGTTATATGTTCAAGTAATTCGTTAGTCATTTTTCTTTCATCATATAGTGCCCCTACTCTGAAAAAGGTAGCCGTCTTTCCCACGAATGCTTTATTTGATCTCGAAAGAATTTCTCTTATCCAAATTCTCCAATTATCAATCGTTTTTTCTTCATCATCGGGGTTTAAATTATGATCAAGAAGGTTTACAAAATCATAAACTTTTTGAAGTGCCTTTTTGTATGGTGCCCTCCTACCGTATAATTGCTTTATGTAGGGTTCAAAATCTTTAATTAGCTCGTCCTTTTCTTTAATTAATCCATAATGCTGTAAATATGTTATTGCTGAACCCAAGTAAATCATTCCAATATTCTCTGATAGGACTGCTAATAAATCTTGATCGCAGTTGTTTATGTCAAGATTTTGATTTATACAATAACTTGTAATGTAATTTAACTCATTGAAAATAAACATTGACAATTGTCTCATCTGCTTAGCCAGCTTTCTTTAAATAAATTAATTACTTTGTTAAACACAACTCTAGAAGAGATTTCGAAAATCAACCACTAATATTCCCTGTGGTTTATATTTATAGATTTATATG
>CAYSAA010000119.1:0-2500 GCA_964428905.1 uncultured Atribacterota bacterium | reverse complement strand
TACAATAGCACAAGATCAATTTGTGAGCACAAGAACAGAAGAAGAATGGAGTTCTTTTATAACTAATACACCTTCTGGAATTTCTTTAGATGAATGTACTACTTGTGGCGATGGAACTTGTGATTCTGGTGAAACTACTGCAAATTGTTGCAAGGATTGTGGTACTAAGTGCGGCGATGGAGTTTGTAATTGTGGTGAAACTACTGCAAATTGTTGCAAGGATTGTGGTACTAAGTGCGGCGATGGAGTTTGTAATTGTGGTGAAACAAAAGATTCTTGTCCTAAAGATTGCGAAATTGTTGCTTATTGTGGAGATGGTTCTTGCAATGGAGGAGAAACTACTGCAAATTGTTGTATAGATTGTGGTACTAAGTGCGGTGACGGAAAGTGTAATTGTGGAGAAACACAGAGCACTTGTTGTAAAGATTGCGGATGTCCAAGTGGATATACTTGCATTAACAACAAGTGTGAAAGGAACGCTTATTGTGGAGATGGAAGTTGTAATGGAGGAGAAACTCAAAGTTCTTGTCCTGAAGATTGCTGTGATAATTGCGAATGTTGTCAGTTGAGTGGCTGTAGTACTTGTGATTGTTCTTGTAGGAAGGCATTTGGAGAATGTTATACTGGATATTGTGCATATCCTTCTAGTAATGATCCAAGGAAATGTTGTTCTTGTTATGTTATTTATGATTGTGGGGACGGAATGTGTTGTGGATATGAAGATAGAGGGGGTACTTGTCTTGCAGATTGTGGTTATTGCGGTGATGGTTATTGTTATATTGATGAAACACAGGCTTCTTGTCCTGAAGATTGTGGTTATTGCGGTGATGGAATTTGTCAACCTGAGGATCCAGATGGTTGTGAAGATTGTATGTGGATAACCTGAGGATCCAATTATTGGTGAAGATGCTTTTAATTTAGTAGAAATGTTATGATAATTACTCATATTGCATATTAGAACCTTAATTTGTGATTGTTTTTAGGATATGGTTCTGATAAAAGTAAGAGTTGTTGTGAATTTAATTACTGCTCAACAAATTTTAGTGAGTGTAGTAAAAAGTATATCCACTTGGTTTTATTGAATAATGTTAATCTTGTGAAAAAGACTTTAAAATTTGTCAGCAATTAGTTTCTAAAATTTTATTGTTTTTTATGATTAGTTTATCTTTTATTCAATCTTTTATTTAATTTCTTATTAATTATATTCTTAATATTTTTATTCCTTTTTATTGATTGTATTGTTTGTTTAATAGTCTTAATTTTTTAAATATTGCAAAAGAAAGTCTTAAAAACTGACTTTTTCTGCTCTTTTTATGAGAAACAGATATAATTTACTAAATTTAGGAAAAAATAGTTTAATATTTGGAATGATATTAACTGCTCTTTTATTTGGAGAAAAAAAAGCAAAAGCAGAAGATTCCTTTTCAAAACCAAAATTAGAAGAAAGAATTTTAAATAAAAAGAATAAAAAACAAAATATAGATTTAATATTTGATTATTCTATAAAAAAATTTCCATCAGAAGTATCTTCTTTAGAATCTTATACTTATTTTGATAGAAAAGAAGAATTCTTATTGCGAACTTCTAATTCTCCTAAAATTAATAATTTTGAGAAAAATCAAATAAAGAGCATTCTTAGTAATATTAAAAATAAAAATATCTCTTCTTATTCAGAATTTATCAATCAAATTGAAAATTTTTCAGAAAATCAAAAACTTGTTCTTTTAAGTTCTATTGGAGGATTATCTAATGAATTATATGAAAAATCAAATAAGAAAGTTGATTCTCAAGAAGATTTTTTTTCAAAATTGCAGACTTATTTAAATAAAGGTGAAAAAAATGGTTTAGGAGTCTGTAGACATATTTCTTCTAATCTTGAACAATTAGCAAACGATGCGAGAATAAGAACTTCAGCAGTATCAGGTGCTAGTAGTGGAAACGGGCATGTTTATACAATTATGAAAGGAAAAAATGGAACTGCTGTTATTGATTATGGAACTATTTTTTTAACAGATACAAAAAATATTGAAAAAACTCTTGATGCTTACCAAAAAGATAAAGGAACTACAGTTTTTGATCATACTTTTTTTGAAAATAATAAGTTTAAATATAGATTAATAACAAAAGAAGGAAAAAATTTTCTTGATTTTATAGATTATGATGAAACTTCTGATTCTCTAAAAAATTTATTGCTTCATGATACAGAAGAAATTAAAAATAAAATTATTTTTGAAAATGGAAACTACTCAAATTCAGCTGAATTAAATATTTTAGGTTTCTTTATGAAAACAGGAAAAATAAAAGGAAATTCTTCCTCTCCATTAAAAAGCTTAAAATTATTTCAAGGAGGATATAAACGAAAATTAAATATAGAAATTCCTATTATTGGAAATTTAGCTATTGATGGAAATATAAGTTTTGTTAATGGAAATCTTTTTCAGGATTTTAGAATTAAAGATAATAATCTAAAAGGATATAATTTTGATTTAGGAGTTTCTTT
>CAYSAA010000118.1:0-3444 GCA_964428905.1 uncultured Atribacterota bacterium | reverse complement strand
TCTTCTTCCAGCAAAGATAAGAGTAATTTATGTGGGAAAGAATCTTGGGTAAACTCACTATTGATTAATTCAGGAGTAATCTCCTCATTTAATTCATCTCTATTGGTCTGAAGAAGCAAAACATGCTTGCTTATTTCTTTTATTGCCTCTTCTACCTTTTCCAGATCTTCTTTCTTTAATCTCCCCTTTAGGATTAATCTTAATATCGCATTCTGATATTTCTTTTTGCTATATTCATCTTTCATTCGATTAATACTATGTTCATCATGCAGGAAAATCTCTTTAATTATAAATTGGTTTTTCCCTGTATCGACTTTTTGAATTTTTATTTCGGAAGGAGATTCTATCGTAATGATAAAGGCATTTCCTGCGTGTTTGCAGTCAAATCCATCAGGTTCAGGAGTTCCCGGGATAAGGATTCGGGAATTTTTATCCGGATTTATCGGCCAGGTTAAGTGGGTGTGGCCCAGTAACCAGAGATCAAGCCTGATTGAATCCAACTCTTTTTGAGTCATCGGATAATAAGTCTTCTCAAAATCAGGAGATACTCCTCCCAGACTGCCATGAGCCAAACCTATTTTAATAGCATCATCTGTTTCCATGCCATTTAAATCCAACTTACTAATCATATTCTCTGCCGAATACTTAGAATGACATGGACAGGCATAGATTTTTATATTCAGATGATGCTGGCTTAAATCATAAACTCCCAGCTCTTTTAAAACCATAACCCGGTCCCCAGCATGTTTGCTGAATTCATCCCACAGATTGCTATCCTTGATATAAAAGTCATGATTACCGGGCAATACAATGATCAGTTCTCCATCAAACTCATTGAGTGCCTTTACGGCCCTGAAAATCTCATTAACCTTCATGGTAACCCTGTCAAACAAATCACCGGAAATAACAAAAAGGTCACATTTTTCCTTATTTGCGATCTCAACCATGTTTTCCAGTGTTTCATATCTGGAATGAATTAGCTTATCCTGGATTTCCGGATATCCTGCAAAGCGCATTCCCAGATGCAAATCTGCAGTGTGAAATATTTTTATCGTCATTCTTGCCTCTACCAATATTTTACCTCTTTTCCTTTTAATGAATAATTTTTACACCGGCATTTTTCATTTTTTCAAGTGCATCTTTACCGCCTTCAGCTTTAACCGGCCTGGTGGCTTCTTTAATCAGAAAAACATCAAATCCTTCCTTCCGGGCATCCAGCACAGTTGCAAGTACACACACATCTTCAGCAAGACCGCCAATCCATAATCTTTTAATTTTATCTTTATGCAGCTGGAAAGCCAATCCGGTCTGATCAAAGGCAGAATTTTGATCCTGATCAAAACGCACTCCTTTAGTTACTTTAATCACTGAGTCAGGTAATCTTAGGTCTGGATGAAACTTGGCGCCATCACTATCCTGAATACAATGTGGGGGCCAGGGTCCGCCCTTCTCTGAAAAACTGATATGCCTTACAGGATGCCAATCTCGGGAAGCATATATCGGTATTCCTGTATCCATAGAAGCAGTAATCCAATGATTAAAGACAGGGACAACCTCATCTCCTTTTGTAATTGGCAAGAATCCTCCCGGACAAAAATCCTTTTGCACATCTACAATGATTAAGGCATCTCCTGGTTGTAAATGGTCCATCATGAAAACCTCCTTTTAACATCCTATTTGAAATTTAACCCAAAATGTCCAATAACACAAATTTGTTTCTGTAAATTTCCATTATATTTTCTTAACTATTCCAGGACTGAACTGGTTTTCTAGTTTTGATTTGTCTAAACAGAAATAGGATGATATCGCTAAATCCTCTGGACTTGAATTCTTATTAGGCAACAGTAAAAATCGCACCCGCATAGCGGGTGGCTTTAAGAAGCTCTAAAAGATGTTTACCTTTTTGCACCTTTTTAGCTCTTTTTCTTTCAATTTTTTATTTAACCCCTAGCTATAATATTTCTAAGCACTATAACTTCCAATTCTGGATTTCAGCTGTAAAATTGTCATCCAGTTACTATTCATCTTTTTATGGTAAAATAAATAGATATAAGTATGACCAAAAAATAGCAAAGGTGATTTTTTTTTATAAAAAAAATCACCTTTTTCCATCTAAGAACATCTTAAAATCTAAAATATTTATTCAGATTCTTCAACAGTGAATTTGAAACTTTTGTCACCAAAAATATTACAAACAGCCACAATTTCTATTTTGTCGCCTTCTTCTACCTCAGGAATAAAATAGAGAAAAGTTTGGCTATCACCCAATTGTTTCGAGATTTGCTGAACTATTATTTCTTTACCATTATGACTGACTGTTATTTTTTCAATAAAATGAATGGGGTCCCCTCCTACAGTATGGGTAACCTCTACAGACAAAACATTACTTTCCAGATCAAATTCAGCAACAACTTCACTTGGGGGATGGGCCATTGCTATGCTGCCCATTAATAACAATAATAGAAAAGCTCCTAAAAAACCTCTTCTCATTTTAAAGTCCTCCTTATTTAAAAATTATTTTACAAATAGTATCCACTTATTATTAACACCTATCTCTACGATAATATTTTACTTCACTACCAATACGCTACAATCTTTAACCTCTTGTATAATAGCATTGCTTACACTTCCTAACAGCATTTTCTTCAAACCTCCCAGTCCTCTACTACCTACCACAATCATGTCAAATCCTTCCTTCTGGGCAACCTTAACAATCGTATCAGAGGCAGACCCCTCTTTTAACATAATACGTACCCTTATATTTTTGTCTTTAAATATCTTTTTGTATTCTGATAGCATTTTTCTCCCTTCGGCTTTTTCCTCAGCACTCATTTTTTGGAGGCGTTCTATATATTCAGGATTCATGCCAAGATTTGCATAGGGATACATTTTTGCTGAATGAATATCATGTACATGAATGATAGCCACCTCATTGGCCTTACATCCTTCAGCAATCACAGAAGCCTCCCTAATTGCTTTTTGACCATGTTCTGAACCGTCCGTGCAAACCAATATCTTCATTAGCTACCCTCCTTTTTTTATTTTTGCATATCTAAATACTTAAAAAATTGACTAATTTCAAAATTTACTTCAATTAAACTATTTTTTCAAATTATAACATATAGGAATTCAAATAAAAAAGATCATTATAAAGGCACTTCCATTCTTTCTGCAAACTCTTCTCATGTTCTCGATGATTTTTAGGAATTATAGCAGCTATACTTTGTGTTTTCTTAGGTTATAGTGATAATGGCTTCTTCCCATTATAACGTTATATAATAAAAAGGGTCAGGAATCTTATCTTAATAATATTTAAGAATATAAAACCTGACCCTACAAAATTTCTGGTGGAGATAAGGGGATTCGAACCCCTGACCTCTGCGATGCGAACGCAGCGCTCTCCCAACTGAGCTATATCCCCATATAAATAATGAAATTTAAAAT
>CAYSAA010000117.1:0-1886 GCA_964428905.1 uncultured Atribacterota bacterium | reverse complement strand
ATACCCAAACACTTTTCTTTATTGATTCTATATTTCATTTTTTTCACCTCTTCGCTTCACCTTTCTATACAAAATAATATTTCAAGGTTCATAGATTTCGAATTAACCTTGAGGATATAAATTCTTGAACAGTTCAAAATTATTAACAGAGCACAAAATCAGTAAATATTGTGGAATGAAGTAGCTTTGCCCACACTAAATATTTTACGGAAATGAAAACCGGTAATGGAATAGCTAATCGCTGCTGGGAAAAATTTAGGACGATGGAATAGTGTCCAAAAAAATACCTTCCAGTAATAAATTCTTCCACTTTCCCAGATCCCCAGATACCATATGGATCTGAAAAGGGCCGCCAGATAAACCCAGCGAAAGCGATTGGTTCTTAATTTAAACTGTTTTACGTTTAAAGTCTTAAGAAGAGATAAGACACGATTATAATAATAACGGGGTGAATAGATGGTTCTTAGTATTTTTTGATATCCCTTTAATAATTCACGATAATCCATCTTGGGAATAAAATTGATAGTAAAATCAGTATTGCTGCCACTGGGATATCCTAAAAATCGATTTTCCTTAATAAGCCGATGATACAGTTTGGTTCCGATCGGTGCATTCAGTAACCCTACCATGGCTGTTACGATACCGCTGTTTTGAATAAAATGAATCATTTCATCAAAAATGTTGGGGAGATCATGATCAAATCCCACGATAAATCCTCCGGTTACCTGCATACCATATCGTTGTACTTTATGAATTGATTGAATCAGGTCCCGATTCCTATTTTGATCTTTATGACATTCTTGCAAACTTTCCTGATTTGGTGTTTCGATACCAATAAAAACAGAATCAAAACCAGCCTTGACCATCATAGTCATCAACTCTTCTTCATCGGCAATATTGACTGAGGCCTGGGTACCAAAGGAAAAACAATGATTTTTTTCCTCATTCCATCGAATCATGGCCGGAAGAACCTCAGCATGTAATTTCTTTTTGTTAGCAATAAAATTGTCATCCACTACAAAAATACCTTCGCACCAACCTAATTGATACAATTTATCAAGTTCCTTTACTAACTGGGAGGGAGACTTGGTTCTAACTTTATGGCCAAAAAGAAGAGTCACATCACAAAAATCACAATTAAAGGGACAACCACGGGAATACTGAAGACATAAGGTATTGTACTTTTTTAAATCATCAATTAATTCCCAGGCAGGAACGGGTGAATGTTCCAGGTTGGCCTTCTCTTGACTGGTGTAAATCCTTCTCAGGTTTCCTTTTCCCAGATCATCTAAAAACTCAGGCAGAGTTACTTCAGCTTCGTTCAAGACCAGATAATCTACCTGATCAAAATCCTGAAAAGAAGTCGTAAAGAGAGGTCCACCGGCTACAATCGTGGCACCCAATTGTTTGCACCTTGTAATGATTTCATTGACAGATTTTCGTTGAATGGACATGGCTCCTATAAAAACATAATCTGCCCATTTGATGTCCTGATCAGTTAGGCGATCACCAGCAGAAAGGTCTACCAATTTTTTCTCCCATTCGGGTGGAAGCAAAGCCGCTACTGTTAATAGGCCTAAGGGAGGTAAACTAGCTTTTTTAGAGACAAATTTCAAGGCGTACTTATAACTCCAGAATGTTTCTGGATAAGTAGGATATATCATTAATATTTTCATAAAAAATAATCCTCCTGTCTATTTCTCCTACTCCCTCTACCTCTTATTTTTTCTTCCCTAAAGGAAACAGATTTTAAGAAATCTCCTATCTTTGGAGATAGATTGTGATATTTTTTATATACTCTTTTTAGATTTATAAAACTTTTTTTTAATTATATAAATCAATGTAACTGATGTCAATAAAGTTTTAAATATTTCTTATTTATTTTT
>CAYSAA010000116.1:0-10664 GCA_964428905.1 uncultured Atribacterota bacterium | reverse complement strand
CAGCTTTTCTAAATTACTGATATCCAAATTACCCTCTTGGTCAAACGGGGTAACCATGGGCGGTACAACGCCTTTTAATTTAAACATCCTATTCCTCCTGATTAAAATGACTTTTAGCCAGATTCCCTATCTGTAAGCTAATCATTAAAAACATAAACCCATTAGTTTAATTTATGGTAATAGAATTAAGATAACAATTCATTCTTATTTATTCCCATTTTTTCTCAATATGACATTAAATATTTTATCGAAATAGTTACTGGAAAATGTAAAAATAATAAGTATAACCAGAACAGCACTGATTGGATTCATAATAAATGGGAGGTAATTTCCTCCGGTTTTTATTAAACCAACCCTTAAGTTGTCTTCTATCATTGGTCCTAATATAATACCAAGAATCATCGGAGGGAGAGGAATATTTAAATTTTCAAAAATAAAACCTACCACACCAAAAAATAACATAACATATATATCAAAATAACTATTACGAATAGAATAGGAGCCAACTAAAGAAAATATTAACACAATCACTAAAATCACATTTCGGGGTAAACTCAAGAAATAGCTAAAAGCTTTAATACCAATTAAGCCAATTGGTATTAAAAATAATTGTGATAGTAAAGCTACTGCAAAAAGCCCTTTAACCAAATCCGGGCTCTGTTGGAAAATAAGTGGTCCTGGACGTAATCCATACATTAACATTGCTCCAAGTACAATAGCAGTTATGGAATCACCTGGTACTCCAAAAACCAAGGCTGGTATCCAAGTACCCCCCAAGGCAGCATTATTAGCACTGGTAGGAGCAACTATACCATCAATGCTTCCCTTTCCAAATTCTTCAGGTTTTCTTGAAGTTTTCTTTGCCATCCCATAAGCAACCCAAGCTGCTATATCTGCTCCAGCACCTGGAAGTGCACCTATGCCAGTTCCAATAAAAGCTGATTTAATTAAAGTCCATTTATGTTTCCAGATAATTAATAAGGTCTTGAGTATTGATACATTACCTCTAATGTTGACACTCTTGGCTTTTAAACTTTCACTACTTTTTACATTTTTTAAAACTTCTGAAATGCCAAATAATCCTATCATGGCAGGGATAAAGCCAATTCCCCCCATTAGTTCAGTATAGCCAAAAGTAAACCTAGGAAAACCCGTAGTAATATCAACTCCAACTGTTGAAACAAGTATCCCAAGGACAGCAGAGATAATGCCTCTTATATTATTACCCTTACAAATTACTGCGCTCATACTAAGTCCAAATACGCCAAGCCAAAAGTATTGAAAATTGCTAAATTTTAGAGCAAAATTAGCTAAAGGTGGTGCAACAATAATAAGTAACAAGACACCAATCAAACCACCTATAACTGAACAAAACAGATCAATAATCAAAGCGAGGGAACCTTCCCCCTTTTTTGCCATCTCATAACCATCTAGAATCGCTGCACCAGAGGCAGGTGTACCTGGAATTCTCAAAAAAGTTGCAGGAATATCACCAGTAAAAATTGAACTAAAAGAAACCCCTAAAATCATTGCCAAACCCGCTAAAGGCTCCATGTAGTATGTCAAGGGTACAATCAATGCAACTGCCATTGTAGCAGTTAAGCCAGGAGTCCCTCCTACTATGACCCCTATTGCCATAGAAAAAATCCATGGGATTAAAATGCCTGGCCGTAGAATATCAATGATAATCATTTAAACCTTCTTCTCTAGAAATTCATAGAAAAAATTCCTTCAGGTAAGGGAACTCTAAACAATTTCGTAAATAATAACATGATTATAGTAACCAATATGGCAGAAATGATTATTCCTCTCAGCAAACCAGTTTTCAAGCGTACCATAAGTATCAGCGAAAATATAAAAGTTGTAATGACAAAACCTAGTTTCTGTACAATGGGAATGTATAATATGAAACCTAAAATGATAATAATAACATTCTGGTTTCCCCAATTATTTATATATTCTTTAGATGGTTTCTTGGGTTGGATTTCATGCCTATTAAATAGAGCCCTTAAAATTTCATAGCTGCCACTAATTATTAATATAATACTTAGTATAACGGGTATAAAATTAGGTCCAGGAAGTTTCTGACCAAAACTTATAAAAGAAGGAAAACCCAAAGAAATAATAATAACAAAAATTGCAATAATTAAAAGTACTATTCCTAACCAAATATTTGCTTGTTTATTCAATCTAATCACCAAGTAATCTTTTATCCCCCCTATTTTAGAAATAGGGGGGATCTATCTTTATTTTACATATCCACCAAGTTCTAATATTTCTTTCCATGTGCTATCTTGCTCTTTGGCAAACTCATAAAATTCTTCTGAATTCCGTATTTTAATACCGAAACCATTTTTTTGCATAAAATCTTGGTATTTTTCTGACTGTGCTATTTTAAGTAATGCATTATAAAGAGAATCAACAACTTCTTGTGGTGTTCCGTTTGGTACGGCAATACCTCTCCATGTACCCGATGACCAATCAATACCCAGTTCTTTAATAGTCGGCACATCTGAATACTTTAAATCTCTGGCATCTGCCATAATTGCTAAGGCTTTAAATTCCCCAGAATCTAGTTGGGCACCAGCTTCAGGAAGACTACAAGTTATGACTTCAATATGTCCACCAAGTAATTCAACAACAGAAGGAGCAGCACCTGTAGTAGGAATCCATTTTACGTAATCGACTGGAAGTCCAACCTTGTCAAATAAGCCAATTCTTGACAGATCCCAAATTGTCCCTGCACCACTCCCTGAAAAACTATATTCACCAGGATGTAACGCAATATCAATCAATAATTCAGTTACTGAATTCCAGGGAGAATCGGCTCTAACAATGATTCCTGATGGATCTTCATTTATCTGAATAACATAATCAAGATCTTCATAGGTAAGCTCAGTTAATCCCAACCAATGCATGGTTGATATTTCAAGTGTAACTAATGTAAGTGTATAACCATCTGGACTAGCATAAGCTCCTGCTCCATGGCCAACTGCACCACCACCACCTGTTTGATTGACTACCACAAATGGTGTATCATACTCATTCTCTAGTTCAGCAGCTAAAAAGCGCGCAACTCTATCTGTGCCTCCTCCAGCTCCCCAAGGACAGATAATGCTAACACTTCTTGTGGGGTAATCAGCTAATGCATTTGCTGAGCTTAAAAGAAGCAGTGTAATTAATACTGCTAATAAAATTTTCTTCATTTTTTCAATCCTCCATAAAACAATAAAATATTTTTAAAAAAATAGAAAATTTCTTCAGTAAATCCATTGAGTAGTTTTTACCTTATATGAATTAAAACCTCCTTCCTTCGATTTATGGTAAGCAATTATTCACGGTGAAAATTATTTTTCTGATAAATGACAAGAGATAAAAATCATTAGAAGAGTCTCCAAAAATAGAATCTGTACCTTTTTTAAAGGGTAAATTAAAATAATTAATAGTATCCCCCTTAGATTTTAGGACGAATATTTTAGAGAATAGATGACAGATAATGTTTTATTATATCATGATTCTATAGTTTAAGTAACTTTTTCCATGATAGTCAAAATCAAACCCTTACAGATTGTACTTTCCTGTGCTCGAGTGTACTCCAAACTATATTATACTATTAAAAAATTCTCTTGGTCTAGAAAGAAGTAAATATCGCACATATAGCAGGTGGCTTTAAGAAGCCTCTAAAAAAGGCTTACCTTTTTATTAGCCAGTTTGTTCTTATGCTCTTCTTCACTTGACCTCTTGTCTATTTGTTACACCACTCTTACCAGGATATTCATGGGGAATTCTTCCCCTTGTAAACCCCTGAAATCCTTTTTAGCTTATGTTATCACAATGATTGGATTGATAATTTTAGCAGATCTTATTTCTACGATTATACTTTAGCCAATAATATCTATAATACCAGCTTAATTGTATCGGGGTAAGCTTATTTAACCTGGCACCCCAATTTATCGCAATATCCCTCGCCTGAACAAAATATTCATCTAGCGGATATTTTGTGCTTCATCGGGTTCACGGTCACCATTTTTCCCAAAAAGAGTCAAGCCTCCTTTAACAATAGAACCCAGTGCTACAATAGTATCACACATAATTTATTATCTCACTATCTAAATTTAAAAAAGAAAAATGAGTCCGAACCTTTATGTTTTAATATTTTATCATTTATTGATATTCCGTTCAAAAAATCGGGTAAATTCTTTAACTAGCCAACATGTCCTATTATGCTCTACGAAAATATGGTAAAATATTTTATATTACTACTCTTATTACCTTTGCAGCTTAATATTGACTTAGATTTACATGGAAAAAATTAATTTCAGGTATTTTTTTTGATAGGAGGCAAAAAAATGAAGAATTTGAAGAACATTATCATCTTAGGTCTTGTATTTCTTATTATAATTTCCACAAGTACCGGATATGCCCAACAGCTCAATCGTGAAGAAGAAAGAATCGTTAATTCTATGGAAGTCTTCCGGAAAATGGTTGATAGGGAAAATCAAGCAGAATCTATCTCAGTACTATTGCAATATGCACGAGGGATTGCCATATTCCCAAAATTAACAAAAATTGGGCTTGGTATTGGTGTTCAATTTGGTGAAGGGCTGGTTATGCGCAAAGACCAGCAATCAGAACAATGGTATGGACCTGCTTTTATTGAAATCAAAACTGCATCGGTTGGTCCGCAAATTGGAATTCAGGATGTATCCTTAGTGCTCATTATTATGGATGAAGAAGGTATGGAAGGATTCAAAAAAACCGATTATGAAATAGGGGCTAATATCAGCATTTCACCCGGTCCAACCAAAGATTCATTGCAGAAGGGTATAGATTTTAATGACTCTATATACACATATTCTTACAGTGAAGGACTATATGCAGGCTTTACGCTGGAGGGATCTGTGATTCATGCAGACCGTAGTGCCAACGAGCAGTTCTACGGTACAGAAATTAGCGGTGAGGAAATTCTGAATACCAAGGAACCAAATAACGAGTCAGCCCTAAAACTAATCATTGAAATTGAACAAATAAGTAAATAACTACATTGATTTATATTATAGAGGTCTTGCATTGTACATAACTAGATAGACTCCATATAATTTTTTTATCCTTAATCTTATGCTATGGTAATTTTAATAGGTCATACACCGTACTGATATCTCCCTTAGAAAAACCGTCTTATTATACCCAACTATCAAATATAATATTCCAGCAATAAAAGGCACTATCAAATGCATTCCCGAATCCTGTCCAATAACTATGGATACAATAAATCCTACTAATAAAGGTATTACAACAATATGTCCACCCAATTTTTCATATTTCCAACCTAATGCCAGACCAATAAATATTAGATGTTCATTTATTTTATCGGTAAAGATTACTTCACTCTCCTGAATATCTTGTATTTTGATACATCAAATATTAATCACCACATTGTATCAAAATTTAATTCTTTACCATAATATGACCTGTAAAGATAAATTTTCCAATGAGAAAAAACTACATTGCCATCTTTATTTTCATATAGACAAGTTTCTAAATTTGGAATATAGACACCTCTCATTTCACTCATCTTAGAAAACCAATAACTTACCTCAATAAAATTATGTGCAATAATCGATGCTTCAATCCATGTATCCAAAACTTCTTATAAATCTAACTTCTGAATTTTCCCAATCATATTCTCCTAACTGATTGCCCCTCATTCTCCATATTTAAATGCAAATGTCTCTATTATCATCCCGTATACAATACCAGCCAGAAAACTCACCATATCACTAAAACCGGTGGAGGCGTAAAAAGCAAAAGATACAAGTAAACCAAATAGAGCACCTCTGCCAGCGGCTTTTAGTAAATCCCCGCTCCGGCTTGCCATTCCAATCATTATTCCCATTATCAACCGGTTATACCAAAGGGCAAATAAGAAGAAAGCCTCGCTTTGAAAACCGGACCTGATTAAAGCTCCTATAATGCAAACCACTCCCAAAATAGTACCTAATATCATACATATTTTCATTCTTTTAGAAAACATTTTTTATCTCCTAACTGTATTAATTATGGGATAAAAGCTTAATCGTTAGCTCTTTAGCCCATTAAAATCTAAAACAAAATATGAATTTTCTTGATATACTTGTCTAAATTTTTCTTCTAAATACTACATAAAATCTAATACTTCTAAATTATTTTATTCTTTAAACTTGCAATCCTGATACATTGTTTCCCCGTCAATCTCCACCATCGCTTCCCCCTGGTGTTCCCAAAAAACAACCGTCTCATCCTCATTGGCATATCTCGCTCCGGATGCACTTATTACCCGGCGAATTTAATACTCTTCACCGTTAGTAAATATCGCACCCGCAAAACGGGTAGCTTTAAGGACCTCTAAAAGAGATTTAACTTATTACCACTTTTTAGCTCTTTTTCTTTCGATTTTTTATTTAACCTTTAGCTATAATATTTCTAAGCATGTTAACTTCCAACTTTGAACTTCAGGTGAAAAATTGTCATCTAGTTTATCTTAATCTTTTTATGATAAAATCATTCTTTTATTCATGGTCAGCTCTTAAAATTCCTGCACTGGCAAAATTTTCTAATTCCATTTCCCGGATCATAATTTTTACTGCTTCTTTAGGGCAGTCTAGGGTCTTTGTAACCGCCTCGGTGACTTTTTTCACCATATTCCTTTTCTGCTGTACAGTTCTTCCTTTAAGTATTTCTACTTGCAAAATAGGCATAATCAGAACCTCCTTATTTTTCCCCTTATCACAAGTTGAGTAAAAACTTACATTTCAAGACTTGACCCCCATCTACTTTCATAAAAGCAGTAGTAGCTTTAATTTCCGAAGCAAGTCCCTATTTCCCTGCCTGCCTTTACCAGCTCATGATCAGCTGGAACCAAACGAGGGCCTGTGGCAACCTGATCTAAAGGAAAATCTTCCAAATGATTGCCCTGAACACTCACCATTTTTCCGTAACGCTTTTCTAAAATTAAGTCAACTGCTTTGGAACCTAAACGAGTTGCCAATACACGGTCAAAGGGAGTTGGTGTTCCACCACGCTGTAAATGTCCCATGACTACAGAACGAGCTTCCAGCTCAATCATTTTTTCTAACTGATCACCTAAAATAAAGCTAATCCCGCCTAAACGTACTTGTTCAGCACTGTCTTTCACTACTCTTTTAACTGCAACTTCTCCTCCCAGTGGCTTGGCTCCTTCTGCAATCACGATAATACTGAAATGGCGCCCTTTCTCTCTTCTCTTATTAATAAAATCTACAATTTTATCAATCTGATAAGGAATTTCCGGAATTAAAATTACATCTCCCCCTCCGGCTATTCCGGAATGAAGGGCAATCCAGCCTGCTTTCCGACCCATGACTTCTATCATCATAATACGATGATGTGACTGAGCTGTGGTATGAATTCGGTCTATTCCCTCTGTGGCAATAGTAACTGCTGAATCAAAACCAAAGGTGATATCTGTTCCCCGGATATCATTATCAATGGTCTTGGGTACTCCAATAATGGGCACACCTTCCTGGCAAAAACGATGTGAAATCCACAGGGTACCGTCACCACCAATACAAACCAGGCATTCAATGTCTAACGCATCTAGGTTTTTTAAAACATCACCGGAACGATCTTCAAATTTTAATTGATTACCATCTTTAACTGCATATTGAAAGGGATCGGCTTTATTGGTTGTTCCCAGTATAGTTCCTCCTAAGGTAAGGATGCCGGATACATCATCATAACTTAAAGGACGATATTGATTATGGATTAATCCTTCGTATCCATCCTTAATACCGATAACCTCCATATCATATTCCAAAATTGCCTTCTTGGAAATCGCACGAATCACCGCATTAATACCCGGACAATCTCCTCCTCCGGTAAGAATGGCAATTCTTCTTTTGTTTTTTTTATTCATAACATGATCCTCATCTTTTTAATTTTGAAGTCAATAGATACGCTATCTGGATAGAAAAACTTAAAATTAAACAGGTTGGCCGATTATTATACACTCCAATCCAAAGTGATCTCTATTCTAAAAAATCCAGTACACCCTTATGGAAAGCTTTTCAGTATAAGCATCATGCCCAAGCTCTGGATTAAGGAACAGTTGAGAGAGGGAAAGATAAACTGTGAATAGGAGTAAAACTGTCATTTTATTTTCAAAGATAATTCAGTGCTTCCTTTGGTAATGAAATATACCAAAAAAGTTACTTAACTACAGAGCATGAACAACGGTTCTATCATAGTAAGTTATGTCAAATGTGAAGACCCGAACCCTAATATTCCTCAAGGAAAACTATGAGCTTTGTGAGAAATAAACAATTAATTAATTATTATTATTATTGCCATTTCTTTTTTCTAATCTGATCCTTCAAGATATTTTTGTATAATTTACCAGTTTGTCTCTCCTTTTTCCTTTTTTCAAAATAAGACATTTCATAATGAGCAGATTCTTTTTTCATCTTGATATAATTATTATATCTTTCCGGAGAAAGAGTACCATCAGCTAAGGCAGCTAATATCGCACATCCTTTTTCTATTGTATGGGTACAATCTTTAAAAAGACATTTATTAGCTAAATGTGCTATTTCCTGGAAAGTTTTACTTATGCCTTTTTGAGAATCTGTCAACCCAAGCTCACGCATTCCGGGAGTATCAATTATAGTTCCTTTATGAGCAAAATTAATCAATTGCCGATTGGTGGTAGTATGCTTTCCTTTACCATCTTTCCTTACTTCCTGTGTTTTGAATTTATCTGTTTCCAAAATATGATTGAGAAGTGTAGTTTTACCTACTCCTGATGAACCGATTAAACAATAAGTTTTTCTCATTTCCAGTAGCTCGGTTACTTGAATCAAGTTATTCTTATTCAAATTACTGAAGGCTATCACCTTGACATCTGGAATAATAGAGAGTACATCTGAAATTCTAACCTCTAATTCTGTTTCAGATAATAAATCACTTTTACTTAACAGAATAACCAGTTGAATATTCCCCTCTTTAACGATGGTTATATAACGTTCCAGTCGACGGAGGTTGAAATCCTGATCAAGTGATTGAATAATTAAGGCAATATCAACATTAGCAGCTATTAACTGATAAGCAATTTTTTTGCCAGCTGTTTTCCGCTTTAAGGTTGTTCTTCTGGGGATTATCTCATGAATAATAGCTAAATTATTCTGATTAAAGAATTGGGCATATACCCAATCTCCAACTGTGGGATAATCTAATTCTGTCTCAATATTAAACATCAAATTACCAGATAATTCAGCCAAAACCTCTTCAGAATCCTTTTGTACTGAAAAAATGTTTTTATGTACTCCGGAAATTCTAACAATCTGAAAATCTTTCCGTTCTAGATGTTTAGTTTTTTGTATAATCCATTCAGGAATACTTTTATTTTGTGTATTTACCAATCTTGTTCTCGTTTTTTTAAATAATATTATTTTTATGGTTTTAGGTATTTATAATAAAATATTTACCTATTTTATAATTGTTGTAAAGATAAATCAAGCGGATTCGTGCTCCAGTTCGTATCAACTACTTGTGGTTACTTTTTCTTACCTCAAAATTTTTGGAAATTAAATCAAGTTACAGAGTAAGCGATAATAAAGGTCAGAATAGAGTCAGAATAGGGGGTCAAATCTTTATTATTGACAATTTTATTTTTTGCTATGACAGTTCATGGTGAGTAACCTGGATAAAATAATTGTCCTTGACAAACCCCAGAAGCCATAAATGTTCCTCTGGCTATATATTATTATTCTGGTACAAAGATTATTTTTTGACTATCCTGGTTATTCAGATTATGCTTTTTTTAAGTTAACTAGAGTGTTATTTTTTCAATTATAGGCCCCTATATTTAGGATGCTTTTTCCCTATTGACCTTTTCTAATAACCAATATATGTTATAATTTAGATAAATTAGTTAGAAATAGAAGGTTAACTATGAGTAAAAAAGAGATACTTTTAAAAGAGATCGAACAAGTCCCTGAACCATACCTTGATGAGGTTTTGGACTTTATTAGATTTTTAATGACAAAAAATACAAAAGAAAAAATGCCTATAACAATTGCAAGTGAAACTTCTCTTGCCAAGGATTGGCTAAAACCGGAAGAAGATGAAGCATGGCAAAATTTGTAAAAGGAGATATCATAATAATCCCTTTCCCGTTTTCTGACCTTACCCAGAACAAAAGGCGCCCTGCCCTAATTATTTCTGTATTAGATGGAGATGATTTTATGCTCTGTCAGATAACCAGCCAGAATATTAAAGATAATTATGCTATCCAAATTGAAGATAAAGATTTTAAAACAGGAGAATTAAAACAGGTAAGTAATGTCAGACCAAACCGTATTTTTACTGCAGATAGACATATTATTCTTTATAAAGCTGTTAGCCTAAAAGAGAAAAAATTCAATGAAGTTCTTGATAAATTAATTGAAATTATAAAGAACTAAATATAAGAGAAAAACTGTCAAACAGAGAACCGTCCCCTGTGTTTTTTGTTTTCTGCAAACCTTTTGGCTTCCTGGGATACTGCTGTGTAATCCATGGAAAATATCTTTCCTATTTCTTTTAAGGATAAAGGGGTATGATTTTTAATCAGATAAAGGGCTAATGGTCTGTATATGTTGCCTCTTTTC
>CAYSAA010000115.1:0-13257 GCA_964428905.1 uncultured Atribacterota bacterium | reverse complement strand
GCCTACTTTGATACTGCAATGCCCATCGGATATAATCAGACCATCTCGCAACCTTCTACGGTCGCCAGAATGCTCATGTTGGCTGATCTAGATAAAGGAAAAGATCTTTTGGAACTTGGTGCGGGAAGTGGCTGGAATGCCAGCCTGGCTGGTTTTATAGTATACCCGGGAAAAGTATTGAGCCTGGATATTGTTCCGCAGCTGGTGGAAAATGCCCTTCAGAATCTGAATGAAGTAAAAATGCATCTGAACTATCAAGATAGAAAGAAATTGAGTCATATTGAATTTAAACATGAAAATATCTTTAACCAACTTACCACCTGGCAGGTTACTTATGATAGAATCATTATTACTGCAGGTATCACTGAATCCCAGGAAAAAATCATTCACAAATTAGCTCATTTGATACTCAATGAAAAGGGAATTTTAGTATGCCCGCATACCTATGGACCTTTGATTACCCTCCAGAAAGAAAAAGGGAAAATCATTAAAAATACAACCCTGGAACAATATGTCTTTGTGCCATTACTGGATTAAGTAGATTTTACTATTGTAGATTATCATTTTCTCTTTAATTATCAGCTAATCCAATTTCCCATTTAATACCCTGGCAGCCGTGAGCACCGGATCCCATACCGGTGAGAAGGGTGGTGCATAAGCCAAGTCCAGATTTTCCAGCTGTTTCACTGTAAACTTTCCACTAAGAGAAGTAGAAATTGTATCAATTCGCTTGACTACTCCCTCCTCACCCACCATACTGGCACCGAGTAATTGCTTGCTTTTCTTATCAGCAATAAGGTTTATCTTAATTGGTTTGGACCTGGGACAATATCCAGCCCTGGAATAACTATCTACAGTTACCTTAATGGGATTAAATCCGTTCTTTTGGGCAATGTCCATATTTACGATTCCAGTTGTAGCAACTTCCAGTTGAAAAACTTTTACAACTGCTGTTCCGGCAATGGGAACCAGTTGAGTTTTTTTACCTCCTATAGTACTGCCAATAGCACGACCATTCCTATTGGCAGTTAATGCCAGAGGTATATAAACCGGCTTTCCGGTAACCATATGTTTTACTTCCGCACAATCACCAGCAGCATAGATATCATCAATATTTGTTTGCCCATATTCATCAGTAGCAATGGCACTGGTTGGTCCCAATGCAATACCCGCTTTTTCAGCCAGAGATACTTCAGGAGTAATGCCTGCAGCTACCAAAACCATGTCCACATGAATGGATTCTTTATAATCTTCTTTTTTCTTTTTCTTTATTTGAACAGATAATTTCCCTTGCTCGACTTTTTTTATACTATGAACGTATTTTCCTAAATAAAGTTTTGTATAATCTTTTATGTGATCTTCCACAAATTCAGCAATCTCCGGCCCAAAAGAATTTAATACATGAGGTAATAGTTCGACAATATTGATTTTAACCCCATATGCATGGAAGGCTTCAGCCATTTCCATTCCTATATAACCGCCCCCAACTATCAATGCTGATTCTGGCGAGTTTACTTGTAAATATTCCTTAATTATTCTTGCGCTATCCATATCACGCAGGGTAAAAACACCCTCTAAGTCAATTCCATCAATATTGGGTCTTAAGGCTTTGGCACCGGTACTTATTAAGAGCTTGTCATATCCTATTTTAGTTTCGCCGTTTTCTGTTTTCACGACTATCTGTTTGCTTTCAGGAATAATTTTTATCACTTCATTATTTAAACGGAGATCTATATTGCGTTTTTTAATAAATATTTCAGGAGGAATGGCAACCAAATCCTCTAAATTATTAATATCCCCTTTAACATAATAAGGGAATCCACAGGCACCATAAGAAGCCCAAGGACTTTTCTCGAAAACAATGATCTGTAAATCAGGGTCTTCCCTCCTGGCTTTACTGGCAGCACTCATTCCGGCTGCATCTCCACCGATTATGACAAAACGCTTTTCCATACACTCCTCCTATAAATTTTTTAAATTAACCAAAACCGGGCTGAACGAAAAGGTTTAAAAATGTTTTCTATCGTCGTTAAAATAAACGTTCTATGACATCTTTCTTATGCGTATTTCCGTATCTTTCTGGTCTTTTAACAATTCAGTTAATTTATTAGTATCCGTATTGCCAAAATGGTAAGGATATAAAATTTTGGGTTTTATGGTTTTTGCTGCATCAGCAACCATATCCGGAGTCATGGTATAAGGAAGATTCATAGGTAAAAAGGCAATATCAATATTTTTTATATATGCCATCTCCGGAATATTTTCCGTATCTCCGGCAATATATATACGTAGTCCTCCAAAATCAAGAATATAACCATTTCCAACCCCTTTGGGATGAAAAGGTTCCCCGTTATCCCGTTTATGTACAATATTATAAGCTGGAACTGCCTCAATCAGGATATTTTTTACAGTTTGTATATCCCCGTTTTTCATTACCACTCCATTACCGATCTTTTCTGAACATAATTCTGTTAGAACAAACGAGGTATCTTCCTTTTTGATGAGATCAATCGCCTTGATATCCAGATGATCAGAATGCTCATGAGTCAATAAAATAATATCTGCTTTTGGCAATTGTTGGTAATCCGCTAAATTGCCCCATGGATCTGTATAAATAATTTTATTTTGAAAAGTAAATATAAGGGTCCCATGACCAATAAAGGTGATCTCCAGTTCCCCTTCTGGTGTCTGAAAAGTATCTTTTTCCAAAAACTCTTTGAACATACTCATCCTCCTTATTTTTATTTCTTAGACTGAAAACTGATAACTGTTATCTGACAACTTGTTTATTATTCAATTTTCCATACCCTGACATTCTGGCGACCCCAGTTATCCGCTTTTTGTAACTCACCCAAATTAAAACAAACATCAATATGCTTTCCCTTAATTGCTCCTCCGCAATCATCCGCCACTCCCAATCCATAGCCTTCTACATAAAGGACATCGCCGTATTGGAACATCCCATAGCTCGGATCAATGGCGATACTGCCATAGCCAGCCTGATAACCGGTAGCGGTATATCCATCTGCATAGGGTGCACAGCAACGTTCATCCGGGGTATAGGCAGTAGCCAGAACCTGGTAAACCGGATAATTAAGCTCGTTTTCGGTATGATTCTTTAGTTTTTGCTCAATAATCTGCGCTGTAGCACGACATTTTTCCCAATCAATTTTCTCCTTGAAGTTATATTTCTTAAACTGAGAAACTGATTCTTTTTTATCTTCAATCAAAACGGTAATGGTATAGCCGGAATCTTTCTCCTTTTTCAACATCTGGTACTGATTGGTTACACGAATCACATTGCCCTGCTTATCCTTAATCATATAAACATTGGCTGTAACTTGCAAAGTGAAGCATAATAATACCATAACCAGGGTATAAAAAGAAAAAACAGGAAAACGAGAGGTAGCTAGATCTTTTTTTATATTCCTCAATTATTCATCTCTCCCAACCAGTTTTAATTTTAAAAATATCCAGGGTGCACCGGCTCCAATCCATAAACCAAGTATGGCATAACGAATAAAACGGAAAAACTGATAAGCACATTGACTGGCTTGGGGAAATATTATCTTTAGTCCAAAATATAAACTGATAATACCCAAAACACCGATCAAGAAACGGTTTATTCGTTGCCAGAAAGAGCCATAAGCTCCCTGAAAGTAAATAAAATGGGCATTTATAACTAATCCCCATCCCACTCCGGTTAAAGCAGCAATAACACTAATCATAGCATCAGCCGCTGGAAAAACTATAATAATGATAGGAAGCAGGCTGATATAAAAAAGCTTTTTTTTAACATCCATGGTGAGTTTTTTTAGCACCTTCACCCTAGACATAATAATAAAATGATAAAAATAGAAAAGGAAACCACCTGCCAGCCAACCTCCCACCACATCATGGGGGAAGTGAACACCCAGGTAGATACGCGAAAAGCCGATCAAAAAAGACAAGAAAAAAGCTATAAGCCAGATGACTTTCCTATGACTCCAATAGGCAATACTGCCCCAGACCAGAATGGAAGACTGGGCATGACCGCTGGGGAATCCAAACCCTTCCGCATAAGAAAGTTGTACCGTAGAAAGCAAATCAAAAGGTCGAGGCTGTTGAAATAAAATTTTTAATAAGGAATTAAAATAGACGGATAACAAAAAAAGTATGCCAACCCGGATACCCAGCTGGAAATTGACACACCAGAGTAAAAAAGGGAAAAAAATTAAGTAGAAAATCTCATCACCCAATGAAGTAACTAATTGGAAAAACCTATTAAGGAGAGGAGATTGTACCTCCTGGACACTTTCTATCAATAGCAATCCCCATTGAATCAAGCTATCCATCATACCCTCCCTCCAGTTCAAGCATTCTTTGTTTAAGTCTCAAGCCACCCGCTGCGGAAAAACCGGTCAATTTTCCCTGACTGCCGATGACCCGATGACAGGGAATAATCAAAGGCAGGGGATTGATTCTCATCACTCCCCCTACGGCCCGATAAGCCCGCGGATAGCCAGCTCGCTCGGCTAACCATCGATAGGTCCTGGTCTCTCCATAAGGTATTTCCCTGGTTTTCAGCAACACATCTTTTTGAAAAGTAGTATAACCAGAAAGGTTGATCTTTTCATGATCGAATTGCACAGGTTTACTATTAAAATATTCTTTAATTTTCTGTACTATTGAAAAAAATTGATTGTCAGTGAGGATTAATTTATTTTCTTGTTGAACGCCTACAATTAATTGCTTCAAGACATCTTTTCTTGTTTTTTCCGGAAGTACCAATCTTCTTAAGCCCTGCTCATTACCGGAAATACCAACCCAGCCCAGAGATGTTTTAGTGATAATATAATAAAGCATTATTTTATTATGGTTATGGGTAACCATTATCTTTATTTTCCTCCTTAAGCTCTTATACTTTAATTCTATCTTTTCGCTTTAAACAATACTCACTCTACTTTTAATAATCTTGTTAAAAATATATTGTTTATTATATAATAGATAGCCTGATAAAAAAACTATCATTGGGGGAAACAGTAATGATGAGAAAATTTAAAGCACTATTACTGGCAGGAGGAAAAAGCAAACATGCGTTACACCTAGTTACCGGCCAGCAGTATAAGGCATTGATGACTATAAATACTGTTAATTCCCAACCAATCATTAATCATATGATTGAAGTATTGCAACAGACAAAGTATGTTTCACATATATATGTAGCCGGACCAAAAGAAGTGCATCAGCAAATAAATCCTAAGACGAATATCTTTGCTCCTTCTGGTTCAACCTTAATGGACACCTTGAAACTAAGCATCCCTCAGTTTAAAGACGAATCTCATATTCTTATTTCTACCTGTGACCTACCTCTAATTTCAAGCCAGCACATTGAACGTTTTATGGAAGATTGTCTGGCTAATCCAGGATTTGATATCTATTATGCCATTATTGAAAAAGAAATTTATACCCAATCCTTTCCTTACAATGATTTGAGGAGAATTTATGCCAATCTTATTGAAGGCTCTTTTACAGGTGGTAATCTATTTTTACTGAACCCAAAAGTTATCACTGATTGTGCAAAAATTATTGAAAAATTTATTCTTTTTCGTAAACATCCCCTGAAGATGGCTAAAATTTTGGGAAAAAGGATTGTAATTAAATATTTAAAAAAATATCTCTCAATCAGGGATTTGGAAAAAATAGTACCACTTTATCTAAAAGGATACACCGGTAAAGCTATTCTGGCTGATCCGGAAATTGCCCTTGATATTGACAAACCCATTCAGCTTGAAGCACTCAAATTGCTCCTTCCCTTAAGAGCTAAGTAAATTAAATTTTACTTTTCACATTATACATATACCCACCTGATTTCCCCATAATAAGGTAGGAGGTAATAAAGGCCTTGCGATCATATTCCAGGGCAATATCACGAATTTTGGGGAATAGTTTTCTTGAGGTTATAATTCTCAGGACTTGCAATTCTCCTTCAAGACCATAACCAAGATTACGGGTAACTCCAAAACCCTCTTCCCTGAGACGCTGTTCAATTTCCGGCCAGTGACTTTTAGAAATAACACCAACCGAGATAACATCATGTGATATTTTTTCAGTAATACCAATACCCACAACATTCCCGGCAGCAAATCCACCACAATAGGCAAGCACATTCATCCAGTTACCTATATCCTGGATCACCTTGGAAACAATCAAGATAAAGATTAATATTTCAATAAATCCAATGATACCAGCAGCAATTTTTCTTCGATTAACAATCATCTGAACACGAAAAGTACCCAGGGAAACATCAACAATTCGAGAAAAAAATATGAATAAAGCCCACAAAAAGGGATGAAAATTTTGCAATTCATTCAGAATATCCATTATAAAAAGACTCCTTTTTTTACCGAACTCATAATTTTATTTTGCTTTCTTTCCTGGCAGTACTATATGCTAAAATGTAAGAAAACACAATAGTATAAATCATTTATAGCTTTTAAGGAGTAAAATAGTGCAATTACAGGAATACATCCCTGGGATATTCAACCCAGAGAGGCAATAAAATACCAGGAAAAATTGTTACAAAAAATCTCGCTTTCACCTACTTCCTGAACCAATAAGACAAGCTTATATTTTTCTCAATCAGATAAAAAAGATAAAAAAGAACCTTTGAGTTAAGGAAATTGTTTTGTTAAAATAATATAATCATTACTGTAATTTATTTAAAAGAGTTAAAGAAAGGAAAATAGCAAAACAATGAAAGCAGAAATTATCAGTATCGGAAATGAAATATTATGTGGAAACATAATTGATACCAATGCAAACTATATTATTAAAAAATTAGAGGAAATCAATTTTTCTGTACAGCATGTATCAGCAGTTGGTGATGATGAAAAAGAGTTAGTAACCTTGCTAAAAAACGCCTATTGCCGTTCGCAGGTTATTGTTACCACAGGGGGATTGGGCCCCACTGAAGATGATATTACTTTTCAATCTATCGCCCGGGCATTTCAACTGAAACTGGTTAAATACCCGGAAGCAGAAAAACATATGAGCAACTTATTGAACCGTATCAATATCAGCATATCACAAAGTAACTTAAAGCAGGCTTATTTGCCCGAGGGTTCCCGCTGTATTATCAACCATCTTGGAACTGCGCCGGCTATGATATTGGAAAAAGAAGGAAGGATCATTATTGCCTTACCGGGAGTTCCCCTGGAAATGAAAAACTTAATGGTTAAGGAAGTTATCCCTTTTTTACAACAAAAATTCCCTTCTCTTAAATATAAACAATCCAGGATTATCAGAATAAGCGGTCTGGGTGAATCGTCAGTCAATGAAATCATCAAAGATTTTATCCATCAAAACAAGCGATTGAACATTGGCATTTACGCCACTCCTGATGATATTCAAATTCAGCTGAATGCCCTAGCTAATTCAGCCGAAGAAACAGTTAGTATACTGGGCACTGCTACTGAACAATTAAAGACCCTATTGGGAAATTATATCTTTGGATTTGACCAACAATCCCTGGAGGAAGTCATCGGAAATATGCTCAGAAAAAGTAAGCGTACCCTGGCAGTAGCTGAATCTTGTACCGGAGGAATATTGGGTGGAATGATCACTTGCATCCCGGGTAGCTCTGATTATTTCAAAGGGGGGATTATTAGTTATTCCGGTGAAATAAAAGAAAAGTTATTGGGGATACCACGTGAAACTATGATTCAGTATGGACAGGTCAGTGAACAGGTGGCACGCGCCATGGCACAAGGTGTTCGTAAAAAATGCTACAGTGATATTGGTTTGAGTATCACCGGTATTGCCGGACCTGAGGGAGGTAGTAAAGAAAAGCCGGTAGGACTTGTGTATATTGCCTTGGCAGACCAGCAACAAACCATAGTACAAAAACATCAACTGCACAGGGATCGGCAAACTATCAGATTACGCTCTGCCCGCAGAGCATTAAATATGCTAAGGTTACATCTTATCAATACTCAAACTATTAAATCATAATCATATTATTGGATTTTGTATTAAGTTTTGGAATTATTATTAATTGTATAGTTCTTAAATACCTCTTAAATGAATAGTAGTATTGGCAATACTTAATTTTATTCTTATTACCTATTAATTATCCAGTCTAAAAACTAAAAACAAAAAACTGAGAACTCAATTAAAAGATACTCTAATAGTATCTTCTAATTGTATAGATGGCAGGCAGTGTAATAACCTGGTGTAATTTCCCGCAATGGTGGTTCTTCTTTTTTGCAGATATCCATGACCTGTGGACAACGGGTATGGAAACGACATCCTTTTGGGGGATTAATCGGACTTGGTACATCACCCATTATAATTTCCTGCTGTTTTCTATGTTTAGGATCGGGAATAGGAATCGCAGAAAGCAATGCCTGAGTATAGGGATGTTTAGGGTCATTAAAAAGGAGCTGCTTTTCACCCATTTCCACAATTTTTCCCAGATACATCACTGCTACCCGATCACTAATATGCTTCACTACACTCAGATCATGGGCTACAAACAGTAAGGTTAAACCAAATTCTTCCTGCAATTGTTTTAACAGATTGATAATTTGTGCTTGAATGGAAACATCCAGGGCAGAAACCGATTCATCAGCCACAATAAACTCAGGATTGGTGGCCAGTGCCCTGGCAATACCAATTCTCTGACGCTGTCCACCACTGAATTCATGGGGATAGCGGTTCATTTGATCGGGAGATAAACCAACCTTTTCCATTAATTCGGTAACCCGCTCTTCTCTTTCCCGAGATGCTCCTATACCATGAACCTCTAAGGGTTCAGAAATGGCCTTCCCAATTCTCATCCTGGGATCAAGTGAACCAAAAGGGTCCTGATAGATAATCATCATTCTGCGCCTGAAACGCTGCATTTCAGATTTATTAAGATGAGTTATTTCCTGATTATCAAAAAAGATTGAACCGGATGTCGGGTCAATAATTCTCAAAAGCATTTTACCACAAGTCGTCTTACCACATCCTGATTCACCAACTAAACCTAATACCTCTTTACTATTTATGTAAAAACTTATATCGTCTACCGCTCGTAAGGCTTCTCTCTTACCAGCTATTACTTTGCCAACATAGAACCACTTTTTTAAATTTTTTACTTCAATCAATTTATTCATGGTTTACACTTTTCTTCCATCAGATGACAGTTAACCAGGTGATTTGGTTCTACTTCTATAAGTTTTGGCATTTCTTTAAAACACCGGTCAAAGGCATATTCACACCTGGGAGCAAAGGGACAACCCGGTGGTAAATGAAGAAGATTGGGTACAATCCCCTTAATTGTCTCTAAATTTTTGGTTTCCTTATCCATTCTAGGAATTGATTTGCTTAATCCTTTGGTATAGGGGTGCATTGGTTTTTCAAATATGGTATAGATATCGGTATATTCCACAATGTGCCCTGCATACATCACCGCAACATAATCACACATCTCGGAAATAACACCCAAATCATGGGTAATCATTAAAACAGCCGTATTAAACTTTTTCTTTAAATCATTCATTAAGCGTAAAATTTGGGCTTGTATCGTTACATCAAGAGCAGTGGTCGGTTCATCAGCAATCAATAGTGCAGGATTACAGGATAAAGCCATGGCAATCATAATTCTTTGGCGCATTCCCCCGGATAACTCATGGGGATAATTTTTCATCCTTCTATAAGCATCGGGTATCCCTACTACCTCAAGCATCTGAATGGCTCTTTCGGTGGCTTCTTTTTTTGCTACATTCTGATGTAACAAAATAGTCTCTACTATCTCATGCCCAATGGTAAAAACCGGATCAAGAGAGGTCATGGGTTCCTGAAAGATCATCGATATCTTACGACCACGAATTTTTCGCATTTCTTTCTCACTCAGGGTGCATAGATTTTTGCCCTCAAAGACAATTTCTCCACTAACAATCTTTCCCGGCGGTTGCGGTATCAGGCGCATAATTGATAAAGCGGTTACACTCTTTCCTGAACCGGACTCTCCCACAATACCCAATGTTTCTCCCTGATTAACGGAAAAATTTACGTTGTCAACTGCCTTTACTATTCCCTCATGGGTAAAAAAATAAGTCTTTAAGTTGCTTACTTTTAATAATTCTTTCTTTTTATTCATATCTGTATACTATTGTTTTAATCTTGGATCCAATATATCTCTTAATCCATCACCTAATAAATTAAGTCCCAATACGGATAATAAAATCGCTATACCAGGAAAAGTAGCCGCCCACCAGGCACCACTGACAATATAAGAATAGCTGTTTGATAACATTGCACCCCATTCCGGAGTAGGGGGCTGTGCACCCAAACCCAAAAAACCGAGTGCCGCACAATCTAAAATAGCTGTGGCAAGCATCAATGTGCCATAGACAATAACCGGAGCAATACTGTTAGGGATAACATGGCGAAAAATAATTCGCCAATGGGTTGAGCCGATAGCCTTTTGTAGTTCGATATATTCCATTTCCTTAATATATAAAACCGAACTACGAATAATCCTGGCCATTTGTGGCGAATACACAATACCGATGGCAATCATGGCCTTTTCCAACCCCTGGCCTACCACCGTGACAATAACGATGGCTAACAAAAGAGCAGGAAAAGCAAACATAATATCCACAATACGCATAATGACTGCATCGACCCATCCACCAAAATAACCGGATAAAACCCCAAAAGTGATTCCCAGTATCATAGCAATAGCGACTGCTACAAAACCAGCTGTTAGACTTACCCTGGCACCATAAATAATACGGCTCAGAACGCATCTTCCCATTCCGTCAGAACCCAGAGGCATTCCTTCAGCTCCCTTTTCACTCCAAAATCCCGGTTTTAATTTATTAGCCAATAGCGGGGGGGAAGGAAACGGATTATTAGGGGCAATAAAATCGGCTGTAATGGCACAAAAGACCATAAAAAGAACAATCATCAAGCCAAATACAGCAGTCTTGTTATATTTAAACCGTCGCAATAATTCACTGCCGGTACTCTCTTTTTTAATTAGTACACTTTCCATCAACACTATCCTGAACTATTGATATTTAATTCTCGGATCAATATAAACATAAATGATATCGGTTATCAGATTCACAACCACAAAAATAAAGGCGAAAAATAGAACACACCCCTGCACGGCGGGGTAATCTCTCATTTGAACAGCCTTGACTACATATCTACCCAGTCCCGGCCAGGAAAAAACAGTTTCGGTTAAAATAGCACCGGCTAAGAGTAGACCAAAATTTAATCCAATAACTGTTACCACAGGGATCAGAGCATTACGTACTGCATGCTTGTAAATAACCAGTCTTTCTGAAAGACCCTTAGCCCTTTCGGTACGAATGAAATCCTGTCGAAGTACTTCCAGCATACTGGAACGGGTTACTCTGGCAACAGTAGCCATAGGGATGGTACCTAAAGCAATAGCAGGTAAAATAAGATGTCGTAGTGCACTGATAAATGCTTCCCAATTGCCAGCCAAAACGCTATCCAATAGGTAAAAACCGGTTATCCTGGTGAAGGAAACCATGATACTGATGCGGCCACCAATCGGGAACCAGCGCAGGTAAACACCAAAGATCATCATTAACATAATACCCAGCCAGAATACCGGCATGGATACACCGAACAGGGCCACTCCCATAAAACTGTAATCAAGCAATGAATACTGGCGTGAGGCCGAAACAATACCGGCAATCACTCCTACGATAATGGCAATTAACATGGAAAAAAGAGTTAGCTCAACGGTATTGGGAAAGCGATCCCAGATTTCTCTACTGACATATTCATTGGACACAATAGAGCGGCCAAAATCGCCCTGTAAGGCCTGTTTAAGCCAGATCCAGTACTGGGTTATCAGAGGTTTGTCTAAACCATATTTCTCCCGAATCCGTTCAATGGTTTGAATGGAAGCATGCTCTCCGGCCATGGTTCTGGCCGGATCCCCGGGAGCTAAATGGATCAATGAAAAAACCAGGATGGAGGCACCTAACAGAACAGGAATCAGCATTAATAAACGTTTTATAATATACCATTTCATCGTGCTAAGTCTATGGTCTCCATTTCAATGTATAGACGATTCTGTAAAATACAATCCAGTTTTACAGAAAAAAGTAAAAACTAAAAAATATTCTACCATTTAAGGGCAGTAATTGCAATAAAAATAGTATCGAGTATGTAGTATGTAGTAAAATCAAAAAATAAGAAACATGATCAATCTTATTCATCCATATTTGAATGCCTTGGATGAATGGATTACTGGAATATTGCAATATTGGTTTTTCCAGACTTAAATCATTGCATTTATCCAGATTTATTTCAATATAAATAACAATATAATCTTACTTGAAAAAATTGTACTATACAAATAACTAAAAACTTTATTGTATAACCGATACTATTCTTTCGTTTCCTCCCCCTTGAGGCGAGAATTAAGTTTTTTCTCGTTTCCTCCCTCTTGAGGGGGGAGGATTAAGTTGGGGGTGAAGATACCGAGGGGAGAGGGAAGTATAATAAAAGGATAATTTTATAATAATCATTAGTAAGATGTCTTTTAGGAAAGTTTGTGAGTTGACTTTTGACACAGTATCTAATAACTAAGAACTGTATTTGTGCTCAATGCTTGATACACACGACTTGTACGATAATAATAACCCCAATAACAAACTATTATGCTATCATGATACCAGAGAGTTTGTTACAGGGTGGGTCAACTATGCGACTGGAACCATCTGAGGATGAGTTCGTTATCGAGATGGACCGCCCTGCATCAATCTTGGACAGTATCAGAAGCGAAAGGGGTTATCCTTTTCAGCTTGCGTTGATACAAGACGAAGTTACACAGGGCGACCCAGTACAAACTCTCCTAAACATTCATTTAGGAGGTTTCTCTACTATGTATTATATCGCAGTTGATGTCTCAAAGAAAGTCTTATCCGTCTATGACGGGAAAAAGGATCTGACCTTTGCCAATAGTACTAAATTAGGCTCTTTGAAAAATTATCTCAAACGGCATTACCGGGCCTTTGCTGATATAGCATTCTTGTTTGAGGCTACCAGCAGTTATTCTGATAGCTTAATTGAGTTCTGTGCAAGATGTAAGATAAAGGCATTTATTATGAATCCCAAGGCCAGCCATCATTTTGCCAAATCTTTGAGTATTCGCAGTAAAACCGATAAGATTGATGCCCGGATGATTTATCAGTACCAAAAACTCATTGACCCTAAGATGCTCGCTGTTCCTAAGATCAA
>CAYSAA010000114.1:0-5389 GCA_964428905.1 uncultured Atribacterota bacterium | reverse complement strand
GGAAAATTTGCCATTAAAAGAATTGTGGGGGAAAGTGTCCGGGTTACCGCTGACATTTTTGCCGACGGACATGACCAAGTTCTGGCAAACCTGCTTTTTAGAAAACAGGGAGAACAGGAATGGCAGAAAACCGACATGAAATTTATGGTAAATGATCTCTGGCAAGGAGAATTTCCGGTTAATGAACAAGGTATCTATGAATATACCTTAGAGGTAATGGTAGATCATCTATCAACCTGGTGGAAAGATATACAGAAAAAGGCCAAGAGCAGTAATAATATCATGGTTGACATCAAAAGTGGTATCTCCCTTTTGGCTACTTCTGCTTTAAATGTGCAAGAAACCGAAAAAAAAGCAGCTATTCAGGAAATCATTGCCCTTATTGAAAAAGGGAAGAGACAAGAACTGCTCATCAAGGAACTGGAGAAACAGCTGGATAGTGAATTTCTTCAGAAATATCCGGTACAGGATCATATTACCCAATATTCTCACATTTTAAGGGTAACCGTTGACCGTAAAAGAGCAAGTTTTAGTGCCTGGTATGAAATATTTCCGCGTTCCTGCTCTACCGCATCGGGCGATCACGGAACTTTTCGTAATTGTCTGAATCGGATTCCGGAAATCGCCCGCATGGGATTTACTGTTCTTTATTTCCCGCCTATTCACCCTATCGGAAAAGCGCATCGCAAGGGGAAAAACAATTCCATTACTTCAATTGATAACGACCCGGGCAGCCCCTGGGCTATCGGTAATCAAAACGGTGGACATATGAGTATACATTCGGAGCTGGGTAACTTTTCTGACTTCCAGCAAGTAATCAAAAAAGCCGGGGAATACGGTATGGAAGTAGCTCTTGATCTGGCTTTTCAATGTTCACCGGATCACCCTTATGTCAGAGAGCATCCGGAATGGTTTCGATGGCGGGTAGATGGGACAATTCAATATGCCGAAAATCCGCCCAAAAAATACGAAGATATCGTTCCTTTTAATTTTGAGACAGAACACTGGCAAAGTCTGTGGGAAGAATTAAAAAATATCGTCTTCTTCTGGATCAAACAGGGAATTAAGATTTTTCGGGTAGATAATCCCCATACCAAGCCCTTTGTTTTCTGGGAATGGTTGATTACCTTGATAAAGAAAGAGTATCCTGAAGTTATCCTTTTGTCCGAAGCGTTTACCCGTCCTAAAGTGATGTATCGACTGGCCAAAACAGGTTTTACTCAATCCTACACCTACTTTACCTGGCGAAATACCAAACAGGAATTAACAGAATATCTGACCGAGCTAACACAAACCGAGGTAAAAGAATACTTTCGTCCCAATTTCTGGCCCAATACACCAGATATTCTTTCCGAATACCTGCAAGCCGACAGTAAACCTGCCTTTATTATCCGGTTTATACTGGCTGCGACCCTGTCATCCAATTACGGAATTTATGGTCCGCCCTATGAACGTTTTATCAATCGGGCAGTTTCGGGAAAAGAAGAATATTATAATTCGGAAAAATATGAGCTTAAAAATTGGTTACCGGAAGAGGTAAAGCCCAGTACCCGGGATCTTTTCGCCACTATTAACAGGATCCGGGAAGAAAACCCGGTATTTCAGAAAACAAATAATATCAGGTTTTTACCTGTTAAAAACAATCAGCTGCTCTATTTTGCTAAATTTAACGAAGAGGAAACTGATGCCATCCTGGTAGTTGTCAATCTGGACCCCAACTACACCCAGTCCGGATGGGTAAAAGTACCATTGTATGAGTTGGGAATTTTACCCGATCAGTCTTTTTTATCCCAGGACCTTTTAGGCGGCGGACAGTATATCTGGCAGGGTGAGTATAATTATGTAGAGTTAAATCCACATATTTTACCTGCTCATATCCTTAAAATAAGGAAACATCTGAAAAAAGAGAATCAATTCGATTATTTTAATTAGGAGGAAGCGCATGATAAACCCGGAAGAAACTACAGAAACACCGTTGTGGTATAAAGATGCTATTATTTATGAGCTACATGTGAAAACATTTCATGATAAAAACAATGACGGTATCGGAGACTTTAGAGGTCTAACCGAAAAACTTGATTATCTGGAAAATCTGGGTGTAAATGCCATATGGCTACTGCCTTTTTTCCCTTCCCCGTTAAAGGATGACGGATATGATATTGCAGATTATTACACTATTCACAATCATTATGGCAATATGCGCCACTTTAAACACTTTTTAACAGAAGCCCATCGGCGGGAACTAAAAGTCATTATTGAGCTGGTACTTAATCATACCTCAGACCAGCATAAATGGTTTCAGAAGGCCCGGAGAAAAAATGCTCCCAAGAAATGGCGGGATTTTTATGTCTGGAGTGATAACCCGGATAAATATCAGGATGCCCGGATTATCTTTCAGGATTTTGAAACTTCCAACTGGACCAGGGACCCTGAAAACGACAAATATTTTTGGCATCGATTTTATTCTCACCAGCCGGACCTGAATTACGATAATCCCGAAGTACAGCAAGCTATCTTAAACGTGATTGATTTCTGGATGAAAATAGGGGTAGACGGTGTGCGTTTGGATGCAGTTCCCTATCTTATTGAAAGGGAAGGCACCAACTGTGAAAATCTGCCCGAATCACTGGAATTTCTGAAAAAAATGCGGGCACATATTGACCGGCACTACCAAAATCGTATGATATTAGCTGAAGCCAATCAATGGCCGGAAGATGCAGTTCGTTATTTTGGAAACGGAGATGCCTGTCATATGGCCTTTCACTTTCCTCTTATGCCGCGTATGTTTATGGCTTTACGGATGGAAGACCGTTTCCCAATCATTGACATCCTGGAGCAGACACCTGCCATTCCGGAGAACTGCCAGTGGTCTCTCTTTTTGAGAAACCATGATGAGTTAACCCTGGAGATGGTTACTGATGAAGAGAGAGACTATATGTACCGGGTATATGCCAGAGATGCTTCTGCGCGAATTAATCTTGGTATCCGAAGACGTCTGGCCCCTCTACTGGATAATCACCGCAGAAAAATGGAAATTATGAAAATACTCCTTTTTTCTTTACCTGGCACACCCACTCTTTATTATGGTGATGAAATTGGTATGGGAGATAATCACTTTTTAGGAGACCGGGATGGAGTCAGAACGCCCATGCACTGGAGTGCAGACCGCAATGCAGGGTTTTCACGGGCTAACCCCCAGAAACTCTATCTGCCGGTCATTATTGATCCGGCCTATCATTATGAAACAGTAAACGTTGAAAATCAAGAACAAAATCAAACCTCTTTTCTGTGGTGGATGAAACGAGTCATTAATATGCGTAAAAATTACAAAGCCTTCGGGAGAGGAACGATTCAATTTCTACAACCCGATAATCCCAAAATTCTGGCTTTTATCCGTGAATATGAAGATGAAACAATCCTAGTTGTGGTAAATCTTTCGCGTTTCTCTCAAGTAGCGGAACTGGATCTTTCCCGTTACGCCGGATATCACCCTGTTGAAATTTTCAGTAAAAATCCATTCCCGGTGATTCAGGAAAAACCCTACGTTATGACTATGGGTTTTTATGATTATTTCTGGTTTGTATTACAAAAAGAAGAGGAGCTGGCTACAGGAAAAATTGCCCGGCAAATTCCTACAATCAATACTAAGACAGACTGGGTAAAACTTTTTAACAGCAGGATAAAAACCAGAATCGAAAATCAGATTATTCCCAAATTCTTACAAGAGCAAAGGTGGTTTGGCAGTAAATCACAGAAGGTTCTAAAAATAAATATCACCGAAACAATACCTATTAAGAATCGTAATGGCTATACTTTATTGCTTATTATCAAGGTAAATTATGCCGCATCCGCAGAAGAGTATTATCATCTTCCTCTTTCTTTTTTGGATATAGAACAGGCCAAAATGCTATGGCAGGAAAAACCGCAATCTGTGCTGTTCCATTATCAGTCACCAAAAGAGGAAGGTATTGTCTATGATGCAGTTCTGGATGAAGATTTTCACCAAGCTCTACTTCAGCTGGTTGCCAAAAGAAGAATTATCCGGGCACAGGAAGGAAAACTAAAAGCCTACCCTGGGAAATTCTTTAGAAATATCCGCAAGCAACTCGGTACCCTGGAAGAATCTCGTCCCTTAGATACCGAACAGAGTAATTCATCCATTCTCTATGGCCGTCAGCTGATTTTTAAATTATTTCGAAAACTGGATGAAGGCATAAATCCTGATCTAGAAATTGTCAGGTACATCACCGAAAAGACCGATTATCAGAATGTTCCAGCTTTTGCCGGTGCCCTGGAATACCAGAAAAAGGACAGTTCCCAGGTCACTCTCGGTATCCTCTATCCCTTTGTTCCCAGCGAAGGAAACGCCTGGGACTACTCACAGGATTTCCTGATTCAATATTACGAGAGGGTCCTTTCCAAACTGAGCCAGATAGAGAAATATCCTGCTTTGCCGATTTCCCTTTTTGAAAAATCCGAACAGGATATTCCGGAAATAATGCAGGAATTAATTGGCGGACCTTTTTTGGAAATGGCTTATCAGTTGGGCAAAAGAACGGCAAAACTTCATTTAGCCCTGGCTAGTTCCAACCAGTACCCTGATTTTAGACCGGAGCCTTTCACTTTACTTTATCAGCGGTCTATCTATCAATCAATTCAAAGCCTGATCAAAAAGGTCTTTCTGGCCTTAAGAAAAAATAGTAATAAATGTCCTGAAGAAATTAGAGATGATCTAAATAAAATCCTCGCTCTAGAAAATGAAATTGTTGCCTATTGTAGAGAAACCTTATCACAGGAGAAAATTAAAGCCAAAAAAATACGAATACATGGAGATTATCATCTCGGTCAAGTTCTCTACACCGGTAATGATTTTTATATTATTGATTTTGAGGGTGAACCAGCCAGGCCCTTAGGTGAAAGACGGTTGAAACGTTCACCATTAAAGGATGTAGCTGGCATGTTACGCTCCTTTCACTATGCAGCTTTTGCTCCCTTAATCCAACAGAAAATTGCCGGAGAGTATGATGACCTAGAGCATTGGGCAAAATTGTGGACTTATTATATTAGTAAAATCTTTCTGAATTCCTATCTGCAACATATGGGCCCCTCCTCCTCTCTTATCCCGGAGGATAAATTGGAAATATCCAGATTATTAAGTCTCTACTTGCTGGAAAAAGCAGTCTATGAAATCGGCTATGAAATCGACAACCGCCCTGACTGGTTGAAAATCCCCATAAAAGGTATCCTTTATGAAATAGGGGTAATCCATGATGAAAAAAAAGAATAACATGATTTATACACATTCCAGGTTAAGTAAAGATGATATCTTTCTTTTTAATGAAGGAACACATTATCAGTTATACCGGCATCTGGGGTCACATCCGATCAC
>CAYSAA010000113.1:0-4570 GCA_964428905.1 uncultured Atribacterota bacterium | reverse complement strand
TAATTCAAGACTTGACCCTATTATCCATATTTTTAAATAAAAAAATTATACGTCATCCAACCAGGGTTTATAACGACTCTTTTTAAGTAATCCTTCCATGATTATGCCAATACCTACTACAACTGTTAACGTTAAAACAAATCGCAGAAGAGTGAAAGCTCCACCCAGAAACTTTATTTCTACCAACAACTGCGGAACTTTCAGGGCAGCCCAGGACCCGAGAAAAATAACCATATTGGAAACACTGGCACCTTTTTTTAATAATGTGGCAGTCATGGGAAAGGCAACATACAAAGGCCCAGTTGGAAGCGTACCCATTAAAAAGGAAATCAATATACCCTTTAATCCGGAGCTGGAGCCTATCCACTGCTGAATTTTACCTTTTGGGATCCATACTTCTAACAAACCCATCAAAATAAAGACCGGGGGAATAATAAACACCATTTCTTTGGCATAATCAATGGCAACTGCAAAAGATCTTTCAGCTGTAGCAGGAAGCCAAAATGCTAGTGCAAGATAGGTAATTCCAATGATAATAGGTGCATTGAATTTTTTTATAATATTCATTGTAAAATCACCCCCATGATAATGGCAATTACTAAAGCTCCCAAGAAACTCAATCCGTTGCGTAACAGGGTAAAACTTTTCCCTAGAGACTTTATTTCCATTGGAGCAGTTATCACTCCAACCATGACCAGTGAGGTAATAAAGGCAGAAATGGTCATAATCGTTGCCCCAGACCGTAATAAAGAACCAGCCAGGGGAAAGGCAACCAATGATGGTATTAAGGTAATTGCGCCAAGGATTGCAGCAATGCCAGTAGCTAAAAATCCTGCTTCAGCTCCAACTAATCTTTCAATTGTTTCCGGAGTTAATATTCCCAGGATTAAACCGACAATTCCCAGTATCATTAATAGGCTTGGTGCTGTTTTCAGGAATCCTTTTGTTGCAATTTTAAAAGATTTAAAGGTCTTTTGTTTGCTTTTCCAAAAGGACAATAGCAAACAAACTACCAATATGCTATAGATAGTAACAATAGTAACCATAGTTTTACTCCTCAGTTTCTCTAGTTTTAATCTGTATTCCCATTAGTCTTGCCCCTGTGTTGCTTTTCACAAATAAAAGAGCCGGTTCAGTGATAAAAACCTGATTTTCTTTTAAGGAAGATTCCTTTCCGTTTTTGCCTCTTTGCGCATAACCTTCTGCTTCTATATTTCTTAAATCAAATATATTCATTATGATTTTCTCCTTACTTTCCTGTTGTTTTTTCATAATGATTAATTAATCTGCTTATCTGGTTCCTTCTTCTTTTAAGTACCTCAATCCAATTTGCAAGATTCATTTTTCCAGTTTCAGTAATCTGATATACTCTTCTCTTTGGGCCTTGCTTGGCTTCTTCCCAGTAGGATGTAACCAGTGTCTCTTTTTCCATCTTCCTTAAAGTGCGATAAAGGGAACCCATATTTAGTTCTTGTTTAGAAAACCCGAAAATGTCCAATTTTTCTGCCAGGGTATAACCATGACTGGCTTGTTGATACAACAGCAAGAGCAGGCATATTTCCATAAACCTTTCCATATGATGTCTTGGACCATGACAAAACAATGTTAATTTTTCTTTCATTGAATCATACCTATTTATCTGTAATTAATATATATGCAATATGCATATAGTATAATAAAATCTATAATAATAATTATTGTGGCAATTGTCAAAAATTTATTGAATAAAATATTAATTTATTCACATTAAATTCAATATTAGAGTAAAAGATAGGGAGTTGACGGAGGAAATACAAATTCCTGGAAATATTGTCCTAATAAAAAGGAGAAGAGTTAACTCTTCTCCTTTTTATTATTTATATTGATTAACAATGCACTTACAAATTACCAGCGGTTTCCACGATTACCCATGTTTCCAGCTGATTGCTGATTAAATCCTGGGTTAAAACCTTTATTCATACTGGCATTTCCCATATTCCCCATGTTGAATCCTTGCATTTGGAATCCTGCAGCACAGTTCTCCAGTTGTTCAGGAGTTAGTAGTTCTTTTACTTTATCCTGTCTCTCAACAGCTTTCATTCTTAACTCTACCTGTAGATCAGCTATTTCTTCCAGTTTGGACTTTACCTGTTCCATATCAAGCTCATCAGCAAGTCTTAGTTCTCTCATTTCCAATTGTTTTAACTGGATTTGATTTCTAAGTTCTAAAGTTTCTTTCTGGAAACTTAACATCATTTCTCTCATCTCAGCTTGTTGTTCTGCTGACAGCTCCAGGTTAAACATTCCTCTGGGTGTATCATTCTGAACAGGTGAAGTAAAGTTTTTCCCTGCAAATCCTTGTCCTTGTCCGGCAAATCGATTAGGGGTGGCTGTGTAACCCGAGAAATTTCCCTGTTTTGGTGCATAAGCGAATGAACTGATGCTTACCATTGTCAAACTAAGTGCTGTGATTAATAGAATAACTAGTATCTTTTTATTATTCATCTTTTATCTTCCTTTCTTTTCATTAAAAATGAATTTTATTTTTGCTTTCATTTACTTATACGCAAATTAGAATTGCTTTCTTTCAAAAAAATTAAATATTCTTTAAAATAATATAATTTTTGAAAAGATAAATAATTAACCTTGAAAAAAAAATGAAACCGTAAGATTAATAATTATTACAGCAAATAACGAATGTAATGAATGGGGTCAGGCCTCGAATCATCAGTCTTTTTCTCTATTTTCCACTCTTTTTATTATTTTATTTATAGTTGTATAATGCAAACCAAGGTACTGTCCAATCTCTTTCAAGGTGTAGCCAGAAAATATTCTGAACCGAGAAAGATCTTTTCCCATTGTTTTCTTTTAGCAGGAATCTATATAATTAAACAAACAGGCAACAAATGAATAATTTCATCTGCCACCTGTTTGTTTTTGACATAGATTAAAGTACTCTTCCACCAACCTGGTGGAAATATAATTCTCTTATGCTCAGCTGCAGCCGGACATTAAGAGAAAATATGCCAGCAAGAAAATGAAGTAAAATAGGTTTTTTACCATTTTATTCCTCCTTATTACTCCTAATCATAACAGGTAAAACAAGGGACAATTCCCTACAAGAATTTCTCTCACTCTAGTTATCTATCAATCCTGGTTAAATAAATAGTTTTTTTAAACAGCTATACTTTGCTTTTTAAAAAAATGTTATTATATGTTAAATTATAAGAAGAAAGATGTCAAATAGAAAATCAATACCTATACCAACCTCTCTCTTTTACTCATATCAGCCTTTGTACAGAACATAGCAACAAATTTTATGTACACAAGTCTAATGGAACATCCATTTTTTTTGTCATTGCGAAATTTACTGAAAGCAAATTGAAAATATTAAAAACCTAAAAATATATTAGTATTTACTTACTAATAAGTATGGTCTTTTATCTATTCTGATAATATTTAAGGATTAATATTATCAGTTTGAATGTCTGAAGACCCTACACCTTTACATTCCCTGTCAGTGTAAATATTGCCTTTTGGTTGTATAGTTGTATAATAGAAAAATGTTAATCAGAGGGGAGAATTAACATTTTCAAACAAAAAGATAAAATCAACAACCTGTACCTGATGATGGTAAAATATTATGCCGGTGACCCAAAACGAATTCAACACTTTGTAAAAGTTCATTCTTTTGCAAAACTGATTGCTGAACTCGAAGAGGCTACGCCAGAAATGTTACTGACGATAGAAACAGCTGCCCTTGTTCATGATATTGGAATTAAAACTGCAGAAAATCAATACGGAACATGCAACGGAAAATTACAGGAAAAATTAGGACCTCCTGTGGCAAAAAAATTGCTTAATGCATTAAACTTCGAGCAATCTCTAATAGAAAGAGTCTGCTATCTGGTTGGACACCATCATACCTATGATAATATCGATGGGCTGGACTATCAGATACTCGTTGAAGCTGATTTCCTGGTAAATGCTTATGAAGGAAAATCAGAAACAAAGACTATTCAACATTTAAATAAAAATATCTTCAAAACGAAATCTGGAAAAATGCTCTTAGCAGAAATGTTCAAAATCCTTGATAAATAAAAGCCTTGTTACCCTCAGCTGAATAATAAATATATCTTTATAATGATATAAGATATTCTTTTTTCTCTTTACCTCTGGCGATATTATGATAAAAAGCATTTTCGAAATTGAATCTTAAAGGTCTGGCTAAGTATTTAGCCTAGGGGATTGCAGCTTGAATGTCAAATGTGAAAACCTGGCCCCTAAGCTTTTTTCTTAAAAGGCTGTTTCTTGTTGTGTTTTTTCATTAATTGCGTTTTCCACAAACTTATTAAGAGACATCTTTTTTGATCTCGCTAACAAGTCTGCTCTTCTATGGATTTCCGGCGAAATCCTGACATTAAAACTTCCTTTATAATATTTTTGAGGTTCTTTCCCAGTTTTCTGGCACATATCCAGATAATCATCCACAGCTTCATGGAAGGCTTTTTTGAGTTCTGAGATGCTCTTTCCTTCAAAAGTAATACTGTCCTCAATTCCTATAATTGATCCGAAGAAAATATCATCTTCA
>CAYSAA010000112.1:0-4957 GCA_964428905.1 uncultured Atribacterota bacterium | reverse complement strand
CCGATGCCTTGATTGGCGCAGCCCTGATACCCGGAGCTACTGCTCCTAAGGTAGTTACTGAAGACATGGTAAAAATGATGCCAGATAACTCAGTCATTGTTGATGTTGCTATTGACCAGGGAGGATGCATACAAACCAGCAAACCAACTTCTCATAGCAAGCCAACCTTTAAAATTCATGGGGTGTTACACTATTGTGTAACCAATATGCCGGGCGCCTTTGCCAGAACCTCTACTTTCGCTTTAACCAATGCTACTTTGCCTTATGCATTGGAAATCGCTAATAAAGGGTATCAAAAAGCGCTCATTAGCAATCCTGCTATTGCCAGAGGGCTTAATATCTCGGATGGAAAAATAACCTACAAACCAGTAGCAGATGCTTTTGGTTTTAAATATTATCCTATCGATGAATTGTATAATTAAACAATAATATATTTACTATAAATTGGACCATATTGTAAAAAAAAAGACCCTTTCTATTTAAAGAAAAGGTCTTTTTTTAAAATCATTTTAATAAAATAAAAGAAATTATTAATTTTGTGCTAATAATTTCTATTTTAATTTAGTACATTCCACCTGGCATTCCACCTGGCATTCCACCGCCACCTGGCATAGCTGGTGAATCCTTCTTTTCTTCAGGTTTATCTGCAATTAGGCATTCTGTAGTAAGTACCATTCCTGCAATACTGGCAGCATTTTGCAAAGCAGAACGTGTTACTTTAGTTGGGTCAATGATTCCTTTTTTGACCATATCTACAAATTCACCCTCTGCTGCATCAAAACCGATTCCTTTATCTTTTCCTCTCATCTTTTCAACAATAACGGAACCTTCATAACCTGCATTTTTTGCAATTTGTTTGGTAGGTTCTTCTAATGCTTTCTTGATAATTTCAACGGCAATCTGTTCATCACCTTCGAGTTTGTATCCTTCTAAGGGAGGTATAATATTAATAAGTACTGTCCCACCACCAGCAACAATACCTTCTTCAACAGCTGCCTTAGTCGCAGACAAGGCATCTTCTACTCTATGTTTCTTTTCTTTTAATTCAGTTTCTGTAGCTGCACCAACATTTATTACTGCTACTCCTCCAACCAATTTTCCAAGTCTTTCCTGTAATTTTTCTTTATCATAGTCAGAGGTGCTTTCTTCAATTTGTGTTCTTAATTGTGCTTCTCTCTTCTTTATATCGTCAACATTGCCTTTACCGCCAACAATAATAGTTTCTTCTTTGTTGACTTTTACCTGATGAGCAGTCCCTAGCATAGCAACATCAGCGTTTTCCAACTTAAGACCTACTTCTTCAGAGATAACTTGGCCACCAGTTACGGTAGCTATATCAGCCAACATTTCTTTTCTTCTATCACCAAAACCTGGAGCTTTAACTGCAACACAATTCAAAGTACCCCTTATTTTATTAACAACCAAAGTTGCCAATGCTTCACCTTCTACATCTTCGGCAATAATAAATAAAGGTTTACCCATTTGAGCAACTTTTTCCAAAATGGAAAGTATTCCTTTCATATTGCTAATTTTAGAATCTGTAATTAGAATTAAAGGGTCTTCAAGTATGGCTTCCATTCTTTCGGCATCAGTGACCATATATGGAGATATAAAACCTTTATCAAATTGCATCCCTTCAACAACATCAAGAGTTGTTCCCATTGTTTTAGATTCTTCAACGGTTATTACACCATCTTTTCCAACTTTTTCCATAGCATCAGCTATTATATTCCCAATTTCTCTATCAGCAGCAGAATTTGATGCTACATTTGCAATGGATTCCTTATCTTTAATTTCTATACTTAATTTTTTAATTTCTTCAACAGCCTTTTCAACTGCCTTTTGTATTCCTCTTCTTAGCATCATAGGATTTGCACCAGCAGCAACATTTCTCAAGCCTTCATGTAATATCTCTTGAGCTAATACTGTAGCAGTTGTAGTACCATCACCGGCGATATCGTTTGTCTTTGTAGCTACTTCCTTTACAAATTGGGCACCCATATTTTCAAATGGATCTTCGACCTCAATCTCTCGAGCAATAGTAACTCCATCATTGGTAATGGTAGGAGACCCGTATTTTTTTTCTAAAACTACATTTCTACCTTTGGGTCCTAAAGTAATTTTAACACTATCTGCTAATTTATCTGCACCGCGTTTTAATGCATTCCTAGCATCTTCGTCAAACTTAAACTGTTTTGCCATGATCTTTTTTCCTCCTTAATCTATGTATCTATATCTATTAAATAATTTTAAAAACCTAAAACTTTCTATTATAGCTATCCTAATATTGCCAATACATCTTTTTCACTTAAAAGAAGATAATCTTCGTCATCATCATCTTTTAAATCAGTACCTGAATATTTTGCATATACTACTTTATCACCCTTTTTGAAATTCATTGGGAAAGTTTTCCCCTCATCATTAGTCCTTCCTGGTCCAACCGCTAACACTTCGCCTACTTGTGGCTTCTCTTTTGATATCGTATCAGGCAATACGATACCACCTTTGGTTTTTTCTTCTTCCACAAATGGTTTAACCAAAATGCGGTCACCTAAGGGTTTAATTTTTTTAATATCCATATCCAATCCTCCTCAAATGATTATTTTGAAATATTTAGCACTCTCACTATGAGAGTGCTAAAATTACCTTTACTATATTATATAATGTATTATTATTTTGCAAATACCTTTTGAGGCTATTTTGGGCTGTTTTTTATTATATTAACCTGATATTCCTTTATATATCATAATATATCCCTATTATTATCATTAACTGCCTCTTTATTCCGTATAGACATCCAAATCAAAAGAATCAGAAAATCCTTTCAATTTTTTATAATATCCAACAACTGCTATCATAGCTGCATTATCAGTACATAGTTCCTTTGATGGGAAATATACTTTTTTATTAACTTTATTGCCGGCTTTTAGCATTGCCTTCTTTAATGATTTGTTGGCTGCTACTCCTCCACCAACAACTATATTCTTTATGTTATACTTTTCAGCAGCATATAATGTTTTGATTACCAAGGTTTCAATAACAGCCTGCTGGAAAGATGCACATATATCTGCAATATTCAGATCTTCTTTTATTTTTATCTTTTCATTAACAAAATAAATTACCGCTGTCTTCAATCCACTAAAACTAAAATCTAAATTAGGAGTTTTTGTTAAAGGACGTGGGAACGAAATAGCATTTTTTGTACCTTTTAAAGCTATTTCTTCAATAATTGGACCTCCTGGATATCCCAGATTTAAATATTTAGCGATTTTATCAAAAACTTCACCTGCTGCATCATCTCTGGTTGTCCCAATAATTTCATGTTTACCGATTGCTTTAACCAATATTAGTGATGTATGTCCTCCAGAAACAATTAAGGATATGAAGGGAGTTTTGATATTTTTATGAACTAAAAAATTGGCATATATATGGCCATCTAAATGGTTAACGCCAATTAGTGATTTGCCTAAAGCAAATGCCATTGCCTTTGCAAAAGACAGACCAACAAGTAATGATCCTTTCAGGCCAGGTCCATTTGCAATTGCTATTGCATCAATATCCCTCAAATTTATATCTGCTTTTTTTAGTGCCTCTTCACAGGTAATAAGAATATTTTTCATATGTTCTCTGGATGCAATTTCAGGCACTACACCACCATATTCCTGATGAACATCCATTTGTGATGCAATAATATTAGATAATATCTTGTCTCCACTTTTAACTATCGCAACCGAAGTTTCATCACAGGATGTTTCAATTCCTAGAATAATTATATTTTTAGTCATTTTTATTTATATCTTTCTTCCATTTTTCTTTTCTTTTCTTTTTTTTAGCTCTGCACCAGATTTATTTATATAAAAAGGTGAAATTTCATAAATATTATCTTTTTCATTTTTTGATATTCTTTTTTCTCCTATTAGTGCAATATATTTTGCTCCTGGAGGATCTTGTTCCCTTACAATAAATGTAACATTATTGTTGTGATGATATTTATTTTTATCATATTTTAATATGTCTAATAAGCCTTGCCCAAAAATAAATATTTGTTCCTTATATTCCTCAAACATCTGGATGATTTTTGTCCAATTCAGGCATTGATATTCTTCAATTCTAATTAAATTCTCATCATTTTGTTCTTTTTTGTAAAAAGTAAAATAATAATCGTCTTTCCGCGCCTTAATAACCGGACATAATATACCTGGCAATTCTTTCCACCTTAAGGCGTATGCCTCTAAGGAATTTACCCCTATAATTGGAATCGAAAGTGAAAAAGCCAATCCCTTTGCTGTAGCAAGCCCTACTCTCAATCCGGTGAAAGAACCTGGCCCAATTGAAACAGCAATGCCATCTATTTCATTCAAATTAATATCGGCAATTTTCATTACACTTATTAGTGAGGGAACCATTATAGAAGAATGCGTGATTCCAGGTTTATTAATCATATAATCTAAAAGTAGAGTTCCATTTTCAATAATTGTGAGATTAAGAATATCAGTAGTTGTATCAATCCCCAAGATTTTCAAGCTTTTTAAAATCCTCCATTAAATCTATATATCTTTTTCCAGTTGGTTGAAAAGTAATTATCCTTTTTGAATATTTCTCACTTAATTTTATGTGTATCAACAATAACTCTCCTGGCAGGTAATCCTTTATTCTATAAGCCCATTCAATTAGGGTAATTCCATTACCATAAAAATATTCTTCATAACCCAGTTTCTCAATTTCTTCTTGAGAATTAAGTCTGTATAAATCAAAGTGATATATAGGTATCTTTGCATGGTATTCTTTAATAATAGAGAAAGAGGGACTTGAGGTATGGCTTTTGCTATCTAATCCTGAAGCAATACCCTGGACAAAGCATGTTTTCCCCGCTCCTAAATCACCCATAAATGCAATTATATCGCCCTTTTGCAGGAGTTTTCCCAATTTTTTGCCTAAAGATATAGTTGCTTTTGGA
>CAYSAA010000111.1:0-11843 GCA_964428905.1 uncultured Atribacterota bacterium | reverse complement strand
AAAAATCAAGAAAAAACAATGATGGAGCGCCCGAGAAGAGTCGAACTTCCAACACGGGGCTTAGGAAGCCCCTGCTCTATCCATTGAGCTACGGGCGCTTGTTAATTTGCTAAAACATTATTTTAACATAAAAGGTTAAGATTCACAATTTGAATTTGCTAAACTGAGGAGAGCCCGACATAACTATACTCAGTGAACCAACTGTCTAATAAAGATGGCAGGCTACGAAATGATTTTTTTCTATTTCTTTTAGCAATGGTTCTTTCTTGGCACAAATATCCATTGCCTTAGAACATCTGGGATGAAAGCGACAACCCTCAGGCGGATTGGCCGGACTGGGTACGTCACCCTGCAAAATGATGCGTTTCTTTTTAAAATCGGGATTGGGAACCGGAACTGCAGATACCAGTGCCTGGGCATAGGGATGCAGTGTCTTTCGGAAAAAAATGTCTTTTGGTGCAATTTCTACAATTTTACCTAAATACATCACAGCAACTCGATCACTGATATATTTAATCACACTCAAATCATGGGCAATAAAAAGATAGGTCAAATGAAATTCTTTTTGTAAATCCTTAAATAAATTAATAATCTGTGAACGGATAGAGACATCCAGAGCAGAAACAGCTTCATCACAGACAATCATCTTAGGATCCAAAGCCAAAGCACGTGCGATGCCAATTCTTTGCCTCTGTCCACCACTGAATTCATGGGGAAATCGGTCCATATAATCAGGAACAATTCCAACCCGCTCCAGGATTTCTCCCACTTTCTGGTACCTTTTTTTGGTATTTAACATATGATGGGCAGCCAATCCTTCGGCAATAATATCTTTTATCTTCATTCTTGGATCAAGAGAGCTGTAGGGATCCTGAAAGATAACCTGTAAATCTTTTCGGTATTTTCTCATTTGATCTCTGCTGATTTTGGCCAGATTTTTACCCTGAAAGATTATATCACCAGCGGTGGGTTCTTCCAAGCGGAGTATGGTCATGGCAGTGGTTGATTTCCCACAACCGGATTCTCCTACCAATCCCAATGTTTCTCCGCTATAAACATCAAAACTGACGTCATCAACGGCTTTCACCCAACCTACTGTACTCCTGAAAATGCCTTTTTTAATCGGGAAATATTTGACTAAATTTTTAACACTGACCAATGGATTATTCACTTACGGCTAACCTCCCGGTAAAGGCCATCTTTTTTGCCTCTTCTTTTACCTTTTCAAAATGCCAGCAGCGAACCAAATGGCTGTCTTCGACTTCCGTCAAGACAGGTTCTTCTTTGCGACATTTATCAGTGGCAAAAATACAACGGGGGTGGAATTTACATCCTTCCGGAAAATGCAATGGGTCGGGAACCACACCGGGAATGGAATCCAATTTTTCAATATCCATATCCAACCTGGGAATCGAAGTAAGCAAACCATAGGTATAAGGGTGAAGCGGGTTATAAAATATCGAACGGGTATCCGTATATTCCACAATTTTTCCGGCATACATAACTGCAATACGATCCGCTATCTCGGCAATAACCCCTAAATCATGGGTTATCATAATTAATGAACTGTTGAATTGTTTTAAAAGGGATTTCATTAATTCCAATATTTGTGCCTGTATGGTCACATCCAATGATGTGGTTGGTTCATCCGCAATAAGAAGAGCCGGATCACAGGCCAGGGCCATGGCAATCATGGCTCTCTGTCTCATACCACCGCTTAATTGATGGGGATATTCGTCAATCCGCTGCTCTGGAATGGGTATTCCAACTTTTTCCAGCAGTTGAATCGCTCTTTCCCTGGCTTTCGTTTTATTCATATTGTAATGCACTTTTAAAGCCTCGCTAATCTGGAAGCCAATGGTAAAAACCGGATTTAGAGAGGTCATGGGCTCCTGAAAAATCATGGAAATATCTTTTCCCCTGATTTTCCGCATCTGTTTTTCGCTTTTTTTAAGCAAATCCTCCTCTTTAAATAAAATCTGCCCGTTTACTGTCTTGCCAGGGTAGTCAAGTAATTTTACAATGGAGAAAGCAGTGACACTCTTACCACAGCCTGATTCCCCAACCAGTCCAAGTGTCTCTCCCTGATAGACCTCAAAATCAACACCATCCACTGCTTTCACAATTCCGTTTTCGGTAAAGAAATAAGTTTTCAAATCCTTAACTTGAAGAATTTTGGATTGATTATGCTCGGTCATTATAGCTCACCCCTCAAACGAGGATCTAAGATATCTCTCAAGGTGTCACCCACTAAATTCCAAGAAAGTACGAAGAGAACAATAAATACTGCCGGGAAAAATACCGCATACCAGTATTCTCCGGCATGGCCTGGAGAACCGATAATCCAGTTACGGGCAAAACTGACCATCTGTCCCCAATCCGCATAACCTAAAGGCGCACCTACACCCAGAAAGCTCAGTGCTGCGGCAGTGATAACCATGGAGCCAATATTCATGCTAGCCTGAACCAGTACCGGGAATATAGTGTTAGGCAGTAAATGACGCACGATAATACTAAAATCCTTGACCCCCAGTGCCCTGGCAGCCGTCACATATATTTCTTCCTTGGCACATAAAATACTTCCCCTGATGACCCTGGCATACCCCATCCAGCCAAAAAAGACCAGGGCAATCATCACCTTATCCAAACCTCTACCCAAGATCGTAGTTAAGACCATGGCGGCAACCAGAAAAGGGATAGATAGAAAGATATCCGTTATCCTCATCAACAATTCATCCAACCATCCCCCAAAATAAGCTGCTATGGAGCCTAAAACAACACCAATGAACATTGATAGCGTAACGGTAATGATACCGATACGAAAGGCAGTTCTGGTTCCCCATATTAATCCATAAAAAATATCATAACCGCCCTGTGCGGTACCAAAAATGGCTTTATCCCGGACTATGGGCTCTCCCAGACTTTCATATACAAATCTCATATCATCCGATATGGGAAATCCGGGCGGTTGAGGTTCCACATCCCAGGACATACGGGGTATCTGATAAGGATCGGGAAACAAAGGAGGGGCAATAACCGGGGCAAATATGCCAATTAGAATAAAAACCAAGAGTAGTAGTAAGCCAATCAATGAGGTTGTATTGCTAAGTAGTTTTTTGAGGATACGATTCATTCTATCACTACTCCAATCTTACCCTGGGGTCAATTAAAGCATAGGATAGATCGACAATTAAATTACCGATGACCATAAGAAAGGCAAACAACAAGGCAAAGCCAATAACTGATCCGTAATCCAGTTGCTGGGCAGAAGAGGCAGCCCAGAAACCTAATCCGGGATAGGTAAATACAGTCTCAGTGATAACTACTCCTCCCAACATACCAATAATCATCATCCCCGCAACGGTTACCACTGGTATCATGGCATTCTTGCGAGCATGCTGATGGATGACCGTTTTTTCATCCACTCCCTTAGAACGGGCAGTACGGATATAATCTTTCCGCAGTGTTTCCAGCATACTGGAACGGGTAATACGCAGTAAATATGCCCAGGAAATGTAAGACAAGGTAATAATTGGTCCTATCAGATGTTTCAGGGCATCCCAAAAAATAGCGAACTCACCATTTAGAAGTGCGTCAATAGTAATAAAATGGGTATAATGGGTAAAATTATCCCCAGTATAGACAATATACTGTGCCCAGGCACTCAATCGTCCCGGCGGCAGCCAGCCTAAAATACCGTAAAAAATAAATAATACCAGTAAACCAAAGATAAAAGTAGGCAAAGACCATCCGATAATAGCAGTAACTCGAATCGTCTGGTCCAGTAAATCATTATGATGAACAGCAGAGATGACACCCAACCAGATTCCAATCAGAATCACCGGGATAATCGAATAAAGAACAAGCTCCATAGTTGCGGGAAGGCGCTGCATAATCGCTTCCCAGACTGGTTGGTTGGCAGTAGGGGACCAGCCAAAATCAAGTTTTAGCAATGATTGCACCCAGTGAATATAACCGGCAGGAAATGGGTCATCCAAATGATATTTATCGATTAACCTCTGGGCAGATTGAGGATTTTTCAAGACACTGGGGTCATTGATATAGGTTGCCAATCTCTCCATGGGGCTTAACAACGAAAAAAGGCAAAAGATAAGAAATGTAACACCCAGCAGTATTACAGGAAGAATCAATAACCGTCGGATAATATAGGACAGCATTCCTTACTCTCCTGATTTCTTCGAAGATTTTAGGTCTTTCATCTAAAATAAATTGTAAATTTAAATCAGTCAATATCGCACCCGCATAGCGGGTGGCTTTAAGAATCTCTAAAAGATGTTTAACTTTTTAACTCTTTTTCTTTCGATTTTTTATTTAACCTTTAGCTATAATATTTCTTAAGCAAGATAACTTCCAACTTTGGACTTCAGGTGAAAGATTATCCTATGGCTTATCTTAATCTTTTTTATGGTAAAACCATTTTATGACAACACAATGGAGTGGAAGATTTTTATCTACTTCCACTCCATTGTACATGCTCAAATGATTATACGCATACCCAAGTTAGTGAAAATAAGATACATCTATTCTTTGTATACAGCATAGAAATCAGCACCTGCCGGCAAACCGGATATCATCGCATTATAGTACCATCCCTTGACCCAGTCCCTCTGGACATGATGCCCGATGGGCTGGTAAAGATAGAGTGCTACAGCCTGATCATGGGCAAGTTGCGTTAGTTCTTTATAGATACTTGCCCGTTCTTCCAGATCGGTTGATTTCATAGCCTTCTCGATAAGCGGATCTATGTTTTCCTTAGCCCATTCAGTATACGCTTCTCCGTAATAACCGCTATAGGTACCATTGGTTCCCAAGTATGTGGGAGCCCAGTTGTGGGGATCCGGATAATCTGCAAGCCACCCGATGGTATAAATGGGAAGCTGTTCTGCCAGGAACTGTTTCAGGTAAGATGACCATTGAACACCTATCGGGGTGAGCTCAAATTTGGGATTTACGATTTTGGCATAGGTAGAAAGCATATCACAGGCAGTTTTGCGGACATCATTGCCTTCATTGTAGAAGATATTGAATTTGCATCCCTTTTCCCAAAGCTCACCATCCCAGGCTTGTTGAAATTCTTCTTTGGCCTTTTCAAGATCAAACCCATAGAAAAGTTCCGGATCATCCGTATAACCCAGTAATCCTTTGGGAATAGGTCCGGGGTTTCTGATCGCCTGGCCATACTGAGCTTTCTCTATCATGATGTCATAAGGAAATAGATAAGAGAATCCCTTCCGGACATGGATATCAGAGAAAAAGTCAGGGGGAATTCCCTCACCATCCAGTTGACCGCTGCCAAGATTGGCATTACCCTCGGCATTCAGGGTCCAAGGCATACTGGAAACAACATTGGATAATGTAGGTAAACCAGTAATCACTTCAACTCCTTCCATGGTCTCCACTTCTTTAATATTGGTTATCGGTACATAGACCATGTCGGCATCGCCCCTTTGCAGCATCAGTTTCCGGGTAGTCCACTCGTTTACATACTGGTAAACAACTTCTCTTAATTTGGCAGGTCCTCTCCAATAATCCTCAAATCTTTCCAGTATCAGGGTTTCTTCCGGCACCCATCTGGTCATGACAAATGGGCCAGTTCCATTAGTCACACTGTAAAGTGGATCTTCTTCATTGGCAGGATCATGGTAATTCCACCAGGTATTAGCTTGACCGTCCCAGGCACCTTGTTCGATGGACCAGTCCTTATTAATGATGGCAGCCCAGGCACCGGCATGTGCCAGGATATTCATAAACGGAGCATAGGGTTGTGCCAGATGAAAGACAACATTATTACCCTGAACTTCTACTGCTCTGTCAACATAATCAGTATACACTCTAATCATCGCATCCTGATACTCCGGTAATAATTCATCTTCTTCATTAAACATATCCGCATAATTTTCAACTCCGGCTACACTGGCAGCTAAATCCTCTATGGATCCTACGCCCAATAACGGTTCTAAAATCATCCACATAGGGCCCCCGGCTCGGTCAAAGATTAACCCTCTTTCAAAACTATATTCCACATCCTCCGGAGTAAGTATAGTGCCATTATGGAAACGAACACCATATCTGATAGGGAAAATATAATCTAATCCACCATATTTAATTAATCCATTCTTATCTGAAGGTACTTGTAACGCAAGCATGGGCACAAATTCAGAGAGACTCTCTCCGTCATAGGCAATCAGATTATCATACACATGGTAAATGATTTCACCACTGGCAGTATCATAACACCAGGCAGGATCTAAGGTTTCCGGCCCTCCAATCGTTGCATAAATCATCCTTTCCGGGTCTTCTCCCTGTGCATTAACACTTGTTACAAAAGTCATCACCAACAAAATTGTCAATAACATACATAGTACTTTACTACTTTTCAATTCCTTTTCCTCCTTTCGTTCCTTGCTTAATAATAACGTAACTTAAAATAATTTTTGCCTTCCAAATTCTCTAATTGATTCATTCGTTCTATTATTTATGACTATATATTCACCTCCCTTGTAATCCCTTGATTGATTTTAAAGCAATATGTAATTCATCTGCTCTTTCTACCATTGCCTGAAATTAACACACAGGCAATATCTAATCCCGGGCTCTTTCAAACCAACATACAAACGATTACTAAAACAAATACCAAATACATAAATCTACTATCATATTAATATCAAACCCGATGAAAAGTCAAAATATTTTTATAAGTAATTATACTTTTATTTGTTGACCGGTAGCAAGTTTGACACCTTTCATAAGGTTGTCAAGCTCTTCACCCTCCAAGGTTTCTTTTTGAAGTAGAGCAGTAGCAATTTTCTTTAACTTTCTTTTATTCTTAGTCAATATTTCCCGGGCTTTATTATAAGCATCTTGGATAATCTTTTCAACTTCCTTATCAATTTGAAAGGCAATTTCATCACTGTAATTTCTGTCTTCCGAAATATCTCTACCTAAAAAAATTTCATGTTGTTTTCTGCCCAGGGTCATGGGTCCGATTGATTCACTCATGCCAAATTCAGTGACCATTTGCCGGGCAATCTTGGTAGCCCTCTCCAAATCATTCTGGGCACCGGTCGTTACATCTTTAAAGATAAGGTCTTCAGCAACTCTTCCTCCCAAAAGGACACTTAATCTTTCCATTAACTCAGCCTTGCTGATTAGATAACGGTCTTCTGTCGGTAACTGCAGTGTATAGCCTAAAGCTGCACTACCTCGTGGTATAATGGATACCTTATGAACCGGATCACAATTGGGCAATAACTTTGCCACAAGCGCATGACCTGATTCATGATAAGCAATAATCTCTTTCTCTTTATCATTGATAATTCTACTCTTTCTCTCCGGTCCGGCAATGACCCGGTCAATAGAGGCTTCAAATTCTTCCATGGAAATATCCTTTTTTCCTTTCCTGGAAGCCAATAAAGCAGCCTCATTCACTAAATTAGCCAGGTCAGACCCAACAAATCCAGGAGTTCTACGTGCCAGGACATTTAAATCCACGTCCTTTGCCAGTGGCTTACCCTTGGAATGAACTTTTAAAATTTCTTCTCTTCCAATTAGATCAGGACGATCTACTACAATTCTTCTATCAAAACGACCCGGCCTTAATAAAGCAGGATCCAATACATCCGGCCTATTGGTTGCTGCAATTAGAATTACACCAATACTCTGATCAAATCCGTCCATTTCTACCAGTAACTGGTTTAAGGTTTGTTCCCTTTCATCATGTCCCCCGCCCAGACCGGCACCTCTGTGACGACCAACAGCATCAATTTCATCCATAAAAATAATACAGGGATTGTTTGTTTTGGCCTGTTTAAATAAATCTCTGACTCGCGAGGCACCAACACCTACAAACATCTCCACAAAATCTGAACCGCTGATACTAAAAAAGGCAACACCAGCTTCTCCGGCAACAGCACGTGCCAGCAAAGTTTTCCCGGCCCCAGGAGGTCCGTAGAGTAAAACCCCTTTTGGTATTTTGGCACCAAGCTGAATAAATTTAGCCGGATTTTTTAAGAATTCAATAATCTCCTGTAATTCTTCTTTTGCTTCATCCACACCAGCTACATCAGCAAAGGTTACCTTGGGAGTTTCTTTACCCAGTAATTTAGCCTGACTCTTACCAAAAGACATCACCTTATTTCCGCCTCCCTGCATCTGACGCATCATGAAAATCCAAATACCAATAATCAAAGCCATGGGCAAAAGGGAAGACAGAATACGCATCCACCAGGATAATTCTACCGGGGGTTTTGCTTCTATATTAATGTTTTTACTGCGCAATATATTCATTAACTCAGGATCATCAGGCAAATAAGTAGAGAACTTTTGATCATTGTTTAAAACACCCGAAATGGTATCCCCAGATATGGTTATACTGCTTACATTATTACTCTCAACTTCACTTAAAAATTGAGAATAGGTCAATTCGCTAACCGTAGAACCCGGCTCAAATAAAGAACTCAGAATAGAAATAACCACAATGAGTATTAAAAGATACAAGCCGGCATTCTTGAAATTTTTATTTTTAAAGTTATTCGGATTCAGCTTAGCCAATTTTTTTCTCCTTTGTCGTCAAAAAATGCGAAATATGCAAAAAGCTTAAATGCAAGGTAATTTTAGCACATTTCATATATAAAGACAAACCTTGCAAAAGTAATCATTGATAAAGAATCTTTGATGCCCTGAATTTGATAAATTAGGACTATTCCGAGTCTTTTTTCTAACGGTTTTCTTGATAATAAGTTGGTTTAAGAACTAAGATATAAGGGATATTTCGATATAGACCATTAAAATCTAAACCATAGCCAACTACAAATTTATCAGGAATATCAAAGCCACTGTAATCGATAGGAACATCAATTTGTCTTCTTTCTTTCTTATTGAGAAGTGTACATACTCTAAGGCTGGCAGGATTGCGTGATTTTAGCATTCGAATCAAATAATCAAGTGTCAGCCCTGTATCTACGATATCTTCCACGATCAGAATATTCTTTTTTTCAATGTTTTCATCTAAATCTTTTAAAATTCTTACTACTCCAGAAGATTCGGTTGATGCACCATAGCTGGAAATGGAAATAAAATCAATTAACATGGGCACTCTTATGTAGCGCGCTAAATCAGCCAAGAAAATGATTGCTCCTCTCAATACCCCTATGCAGATCAATTCCTTACCCTGATAATCCTTAGATATCTTATTCCCTAATTCCTCAATTTTTTTCTGTATCTGATTTTCCGGTATTAAAATTTCTTCAATTTTTTCCTGTTCTATCAATATACTTACTCCTTATTTTTATTTCTTTTATGCTCTTATATCTATTGAATATCTACCAAATATTTTATATTTTTCTTTTGAATATATAATACTCTTTTAGTCTGTTTGGTTACCTTAAAACGATCATCTATCTGGAAACCAATGATCCAGACAATACGATCAGTATTATCAACCATTACTGTAATCTTATCCCTCTCATGAAGTGGAATTTTCTGATCGATAAAATATGACTTGATTTTTTTAAAAAATTTACTATTTAACGGTACAAAGCGATCACCTGGTCTTCTGTTTCTAATTTTTAAAGGTAATACCAGTTTATCATAATCAACATATATATAGTCTCTTTTGGTACTATTAATGTATTTTTCATGAACAGATTGTGCATAACCATGTCGTTTAGTAATTATCTTAATACCTATCTGAGGGTAATCTTTATCCACGCATATAGGTAACAAGTATTCCCACGTGTTATACTTCTTATCTTTTGCTTTGGCAATTTTTTTAAAATGATCGGCATAACCAATTTCTAAATTTTGATAGCTTTTTCTTATTCTAATCTTTCCAGGCAAATCGAGGTACTTTTCACCATGATCGATTAGGCATAATTGTCTGATACTTTCCACATGATTAAACTGAATATCGGCCAAATGTTCTCTTAGATGACCTAATCCTCTCCGAATAACCCGTCTTTGTAGGGCAACTGGCCATCCTCTTATTTTTTTAACATCCAACACCATACCAGAAGGATATTCTTTGATTATGGCCTTTAAATAGTATTTCTTGACTATTTCTTCCCAAAAATCGATTTCATCTTGTACTATAGTCTGTAATTGAAGCAGATGTTCGGCAATAGACGGATTATACTGTCTGGTTAACAGGGGAATTAGTTGATGCCTTATTTTATTGCGAAGGTATATTGGATCACAGTTGGAAGAGTCAACACAATAGGTAATCTTTCTTCTATGACAATAGGCTTCAATTTCCCTTCGACTACAATCAATTAGAGGACGAATGAAATAATCTCTGGTAGCAGGAATCCCTCTTAATCCTTGCAATCCACTGCCACGAATGATTCTCATTAGTATAGTCTCAACTTGATCATCCATATGATGACCTAAAGCAATTTTGTGTGCCTGATGTTTTTGTAGCAGATCTTTCAAAAACTGATAGCGCAAAGCTCTACCAGCCTGTTCTACTGACAAACCCCTCTCTCTCGCAATGGCAGGCACAGAAACCGATAATTGCTCAAAAGGTAAGTTCATATGAAAAGATTTTAGACGGACAAAACGCTCTTCAATATCAGATTCCCGGTATCTTATACCATGATTGACATGAGCAACAATCAAGGATAATTTAAATCTCTTTTTGATATGATTTAGTATATCAATTAGACATATTGAATCAGGTCCTCCGGAAACAGCAACAACAATTTTATCCCCATATTGAATCATCTTATATTTTTCAATTGTTTTGGTTACTTTTATTATTAATTTATCCAATTATAATAAAACACTTTTCATTATAATATTTGATATAATATAAATACTTGATGTCTAAGGAAAAATCAAGGCTACTAATGACAGAATTTTTATATTTGTATGGTGGCGGTGCTGAGATTCGAACTCAGGACACTGCGGGTATGAACCGCATGCTCTAGCCAACTGAGCTACACCGCCATAATGAAATGAATAACGTAGAGAATAAGAGCAGCCAAATAATACATCTAATTAATAAAACCTCTAATTTTTATTATAGAGGTTTGATTATAAAAATGGTTGCGGGGGACGGATTCGAACCGCCGACCTTCAGGTTATGAGCCTGACGAGCTACCTAGCTGCTCCACCCCGCTATAGTTTTTTATATATGGTTTCATAGCCTTCTTATTTAGTTATAAATTTTAACATGATTAAATGTTAAAGTCAATTAATTAATTTATCTATTCAATTTGTATGTTAGAAAATAAAGAGGTGCCGGAGGCCGGAATCGAACCGGCACAAGCTTTACAGCTTCCAGGATTTTAAGTCCTGTGCGTCTACCTATTCCGCCACTCCGGCAAACTTCAATCATTATAGGACAAATGCTAATGACCGTCAATAGAACTTTTGATAATTTTCATCAGCACATTTTATTACCACCATATTATCCAACATTCAACAGAAAACTACCGCCCTCACAAGAAATAGGGCAATTGCAATTATCTTATTGACTCTTGGTTGCTTTGTATAAAATCTCATTTGGTTTAATCAGATCAAGTTCTTCCCGTGCAATTTTTTCAATATAAGGAGCTGTATTTAGCAGTTCAATCTTTTCTGCCAGTAATTGGTTATCTTCTTCTAAGTCCTCAATCTCTTCCTTTAATTCATATATATAGGCCTTTAATTCTAAAATATCGGCGTACTTCTCCGAAAAAACAAAGGTGATATAGAATATGAATAATAAGATAATTGCCCAGGTAATTTTTGATTCCAAAAGAGATCTTATTCCGGACATTATTGTTGAAAAACCTCTTTTCCTCGATAAATTGCCTGTTCTCCCAATTCTTCTTCAATTCTTA
>CAYSAA010000110.1:0-2101 GCA_964428905.1 uncultured Atribacterota bacterium | reverse complement strand
GGGAGCTTTAATGGCAGTTGCTGCCATTGCCAGTATTCCGATCCTGATTTTGTTTTTAAAGCTTTCTAAATATTTTATTGGAGGAGCTGCTCTGTTTTCGTCCAGGAAAGGGTAGGGGAGAAATCTTGAGTCCAAGCCTGTTATATATTTTCGATATGGGCGGAGTTGTCACAGGTAACACCAATGTTATTCCATCCGTTGCTGAGTACCTGGAAATAACTGAAGAAAAATTTTTTCAATTAGCCGGGGAAGATTGGAAAAAATTACTAATTGGCAAAGTAGATAGTAAGCAATTCTGGATGCGAATCTCTCAAAAAATTCACAGGGAAATTAAGGAGGATTTATTTGAGAAATTTTTTCATCCAAAAAGAAATTCTGAAGTCATTCAAATCATTAGAGATTTAAAGAAAAAATATCGGGTGGTCTGCGGAACAAATACCTTTCAGATTCATTACCAGTATCATGTAAAAAAAGGGGATTATCACTTTTTTGAAATGGTTTATGCCTCTCATTTGCTGGGAATAGCAAAACCAGATCTACGCTTTTATCAGCATATTTTAGATAAAGAGAAGATGACGGAAGAAAAAACGATTTTTATTGATGATACTAAGGAAAATGTTATTGCTGCAAAGAGAATTGGTATCCAGTCTATTCGCTTTGTTGATAGTTATTCATTGAAAAACAAGTTAATAAAGTATAACTATATTGATAATAATGAGTTATCATAGAAATGATAATGATTTTGTGTTATAAGTTATCAAATAGTATAATTTATAAAATGCCTGTAACCTCAAAACACTACGGCTAAAATTCACTTTCCTGAAAAATGTGTACTGGTTTGAGAAATAAATATGGGGGAAGGTTGTTTTATATCAACAGTAAGAATCAATGTAAAAATTATCTAGGAATACATGTGGATACAAGAAGCAGAAACAAGAAAGCAAATCTTAAATTTTGAGATCATCACTCCAATGATGGTTTCTATGACATGGTTATGGAGATTTATCAATGAAGTATAAAATTGCATTTATTGCACCCTATAAGGAGATGGCTGAATTATTTTTAAAAGTATGTGATGAATTTAATAGAAAAATTCTTATAGAAATTGGGGATTTAGCACAGGGTGTAAAAAAAGCTAAAGAATTAGAAAAGCAAGGAATAGATGTAATAATAAGTAGAGGTGGAACGGCAATTGCGATTGAAAAAGAAATTAAAGAAATTCCTATCGTGAAAGTTCAGGTTAATGCATTCGATATTATTAGAGCAATTCATAAGATTAAAAAGACAACTAACAAAGCTGCAATAATTGGATTCCATCCTTTTACATATGGCATTGAAGGATTAGGAAGGATTTTAAATATTGAGATTAGAGCATTAACATTAGAAGAAGATTGGTACAATGACGCTTCTTATATTAAGAAAAATATTAAAGATGTGAAAGAAGATAATTTTGAGTGGTTAATAGGAGATAATATTTCAGTAGAATTAGCTAAAGAGTTAGGTATGAATAGCATACTAATCGAATCCGGGGAAGAGGCATTAGCAAATGCAATATTTGAAGCTGAGAGAGTAGCAAAAATTAAAAAGATAGAATTAGAAAAGACAAAAAGGTTTAAAACTATTGTGGATTTTGCATATGAAGGAATTATTACAACAGATCAGAATGGCATCGTAGACAACTTTAATCCACAAGCAGAGAAAATATTTAATAAAAAAGCATACCAGGTAAATGGAGAAAAGATAAACAAAATCTTTTCAGAAGAGAACATTTTAGAATTATTAAAAATTAATCAAAATATCGAAGGAAAAATATTTACTATAGGAGATACAAGAATCGTTGCAAATATCATACCGATAAAAATCAATGGCGAGATAGTAAGGTATGTTATTACGTTTCAGGAAGCCTCTCAAATACAAAAAGTGGAACAAAAAATAAGAAGAAAACTTTACCTTAAAGGCAATGTTGCAGATAACAGTTTTGACGATATTATTGGAGAAAGTATTGTTATTAAAAGTTTAAAAGAAGAGGCGAAAAAATTTGCAGAAGTTGATTCTCCAATTTTAATATATGGGGAAACAGGAACGGGGAAAGAGCTATTTG
>CAYSAA010000109.1:0-6447 GCA_964428905.1 uncultured Atribacterota bacterium | reverse complement strand
TAATAAAAATACATTAAAACAGCTAGGTTTAAAATCACCCTATTCGATATTAGGCCTTTACCAGGGAGTCCCTATTACTCGTCGGGGAATTCATTATCGCAATGTGATGCCTGATCGTATCACTATATTTAAAAAAGCTTTTCTGCGAAAAGAGGAAAGCGATAAAACAATCAAAGATAATATAAAGAGAGTGGTGATACATGAAATTGGTCATTATTTTGGGTTAAGTGATGCCGAATTGTACCGGATTGAAAAACACAATACACGATAAATCGATTACTTTTTGTTCCCGAATATCCTGCTTCCGGGTTTTATCAGCTCGATACCTTGCTGACACAGAGGGCATTCTTGAGCATTATAAATTTGAATATCTAATTGAATCCCACTGTAAACGGGCAATTCAATTTCTGTATTTTTTGGCCTTCTATCTACAATACAGGCAACACCAAAGACATTGGCTCCCATTTTTTCCATAAGGTCTCTTACTTCCCGGGTAGATTTGCCGGTAGTAATAACATCTTCACTAATCAAAATATTTGCGCCTTTGTTTACTGTAAATCCACGTCTCAGTGTCATCTGGCCATCTATTCTCTCCGTAAAAATTGATTCCAGATTTAGTTGTCTTCCCATTTCATAAGAGGTAATAATTCCACCTATTGCCGGACCTACTATCATATCCATTTTTAAATGCCTGACCTTATCACACACGATTTTCATAATTTCTTTGGCAAAATAAGGGAATCTTAGTGCTTTGGCACATTGAATATATTTATTAGAATGTTTTCCTGATGACAAGAGAAAATGTCCCTCTAACAATGCTCCTGTCTCTTTTAAGATTTCTATAATTGTTGAATTCATACATTTTCTCCTTTTAATGCACAATACCAATGATCTCTGAAATATTTGAGATATGATGATTGACCAAGTAATTTTCTAAATCATGAATGATTTGTTCCCCTACTCTGGGATTAATAAAATTTGCTGTACCGATCTGTATAGCTCGGGCACCGGCCATTAAAAATTCCAGAACATCCTGGTAAGTCATAATCCCCCCGATACCCATTACCGGTATTTTAATATTTGTAGAGACCTCATGGACCATTCTAAGGGCAATCGGCTTGATACAAGGCCCGGACAGGCCTGCATAGGTATTATCAAACACCTTTTTTCTTTTATGGATATCAATGGCAAATGCTCTAAAGGTATTCACCAGGGACACGGCGTCAGCACCTTCTTCTTCGCAAATCCGAGCTATTTTGACAATATTCTCAGCATCAGGACTTAGTTTAACCATAAGTGGAACTTGAACAGTTTTTCTGGTCTCTTTGACAACTTTTCTTGTGGTTGATTCCTTTATAGCGAAAGGTGTATCAATATCCTTGATGTTAGGGCAGGATATGTTTAATTCAATCATATCAACATTCTCTTTTGATATTCTTTCGCAAGCTTGTATATAGTCTTTCAGAGTTGATCCACTGATATTAATAATATGCACCAAATCGAGTGATTTCATAAAAGGAAGCTCTCTTTCAATGAAAGCTTCCATACCAGGATTTTCCAAACCTACACTGTTCATCATTCCTGAGACGGTTTCCCAGACCCGAACACCCGAGTTACCTGGCCTGGGATGCATGGTCAGACCTTTACTGACCAATCCTCCTAATTTTTCAATATTGTATATTTCAGCATATTCTCTTCCAAAACCAAAGGTTCCTGATGCCATAATGATAGGATTTTTAAAAACAAGATCCATAAATTGTATTTCCAGAGGGCTACTCATTATAAAATATGTCCCTCCCCCGAAAAACTGGTCCATCTTTACAAATGCGCTTATTTCCTTCTTTCGTTCGGCAGGAGCAGACAAGGCAGGCACCTACTCCACAGGCCATTCTTTTCTCCATGGAAACATAATGTTCAATTTGATAGATTTTTGACTGTTGCTCAATTTTTTTCATCATAATCTCAGGCCCGCAGCTAAAAATGACATTATACTGTTCATATTGAATGTGATCTGTGATAAATCCTCCGTAATTTACAGTAAGATGATCTGTGTAGTCATCAAAAGCAAATTCAAATTCATTTTTTTTCTCTAATCCAAGGAAAACATCAATTATGTCTACTCTATTACTTTTTCTTAATTGTTTTAGGGCGAAGAAAAGGGGAGCAATTCCAGTCCCTCCCCCCACCAGGGCAATGCTTCCATTTACTTCAAAAGGGAAACCATGACCATAAGGACCGTTGATTGTGATGGTTTCACCTTTTTTACAATTAGCCAAAATAGATGTTCCTTTTCCGACTACCTGATATAAAAAAATAATACCATCTTTTTCAATATCATAGACACTCATCGGCCTACTTAAGAACATGAATTGGCTGTCTTTTCTAATCATGTAAAATTGGCCCATATCGGCTTTATATTTACCGGCTATTTTGATCAGATAGAAGTTATTTTTTAATTGTTGGTTAAAAGAAACTATAGCCATTGAACTATATCCTTTTTCATTTCTATCGCTTTTTCTCTGGTAATAGTAACAAAACTTTCTGTTTCATCAATATTTATATGTGCTGCGATAATACCTCTGGAGGAATTGACAACCGCATTCCATTCATTTTTAAATATTTTTGCTAGATCTTCACCGGTTCCTCCCTGAGCTCCATAGCCGGGGATAAGAAAGAAGGTATGATTGGCTGTTTTTCTGACCCTAATAAATTCATCTGGATAGGTCAAGCCAACAACTGAACCCAATGCGCTATAACCTGATTTTCCCCTATAGTTTATTCCCCATTCTTCAATTTTTTGTGCTACATGCAGATACAATGGTTTATTTTTGCAGGTTAACTCCTGGAAATCTTTTGAACCGGGATTGGAAGTTTTTACCAAGACAAAGATCCCTTTCTTCCCTGTGTCTAAATATTGAAAATAAGGTTTTATTGCATCCAAACCCATGTAAGGATTAATGGTCAAGAAATCAGCTTCAAAATCACCTGTAAAATGGGCCTTGGCATATTGCTCGGCGGTTGATGATATATCGCCTCTCTTGATATCAGCAATAACAATATTACCCTTTTTTCTAATATAAGCGAGGGTATTTTGGTAAGCCGTTAATCCTTCGATACCGTACGATTCATAAAAGGCAATCTGAACTTTGTAGCAGGCTGCAATATCATCGGTACTATCAATAACTGCCCTGTTAAAAAGGAATATTTTTTCGGAAAGATTTAATTTTTTATTATTAGTTAAATAATCAGGAATAAAATCCAATTTTGTATCCAGTCCGATACATATAGGTCCTCTTTCCTTGACTAGTTTGTATAATTTATCGATGATCATATTTTATTTTTCCATTCCTCAAAGTCATTTTGATCTGCCCATCTACCGTTTGACCGATAAATGGTGTATTCTTTGATTTGGAGTGGATATTGCTTTCCTTTATTTGGTATTTTTTCTCTAAATCGATTAATACAAAATTGGCATTTGATTTCTGGTTAAACCTAACACTGGGAATATTTAATAATTGTGCCGGAACATCAGACATCAACTGACTTAATAATTTTATATTAATATTCTTTTCTTTAAAAATAGTATAAACAAGTGAGAAGGCGTATTCAAATCCGATTAATCCACGGGCTCCCTTTAATTTGTCTTCTTTGCTATGAGGGGCGTGATCGGTTGCAATAATATCAATCGTACCATCCAGAAGACCTTCTAATAATGCATCCCTATCTTTTTTTTCTCCAAAAGGGGGATGCACAATGTAGTCTAATCCAAAGCTGAAAAGGTGATGAGGTGTTACTTCACAGGTCAGGTTCAATCTTTTTCGCTTGGCATTTCTGATTAACTCGACACTATCTTTTTTGCTGACATGGCAGATATGTAAATTTCCACCAAATAATTCCAGTAATTTCAAGTCCCTTTCAATCATTGCTACTTCCGGTTCACAATGTGTAAGTAGTTTAAAATGATATTTTGAAGAAGCTTGCAGGGCTTCAATCATGGTTTGTTCATCGGTAATTGGCTCACCATCGTTAGAGAATAACCGGGTATGTTCAATCATTTCCTCAAAATTAACCATTTGCCTCGTTTTCAGTCCTTTGGTCACAGCAGAGATGGGAATGACTTCACACATATCCAATGAAAAGGCTTTATTCTTTATATACTGAATTGTATTGGTATTATCACAGACAGGCATTGTATTAGCCATACAGCAAATTGTTGTGAAACCACCGGACAGGGCTGACTGTTGTCCTGATTCCAGGTCTTCCTTGTAGTTGTATCCCGGGTCTCTTAAATGGCAGTGCATATCAATAAAAGAGGGCATTAAGACCAGTCCATTTCCGTTAATGGTCTCTGTAAGTTCCTCTGGACAATCTATGTTTTTTAGTTCAGCAAAAGAATGATTATTTATGATAATATTTTTTATTTTATCTGTTACTGAATCGATTATTCTAACGTTTTTAAACAATATTGACATTGATTTTTTCCTACAAGGTAGTTTTATCGTGACAATATTCACATTGATATTCTTTTGTAAATGGGTTAACCAGGGTAAATTCAATATCTCCCACATCTTCAATGGTACTAATGCATCTTGGGTTTCGGCATTTTAATATCCCATGAACTTTCTTGGGTAATTCTAATTTTATTTTATCTTTTTTCTTGCCATTTTCAATAATATTAATAGTTACTCCTGAATCGATTAATCCAAGTACAGTTAAATCGAGGTAGATATCATTTTCAATTTTGATTAAGTCTTTAATTCCCATTTTATGGGAAGGAATATTTTTTAATAGCACGATTGTGTCTGCTAATTTATCCAGACCCAACTGACGAAATATTTTATATCCATTGCCAGCCTTGATATGATCAATAACAATTCCTTTCTTTAATTTTGACACATTTATCATTTTTATTCTCCTTTCCCCAGCATCTTGGATATCAATGCCATTCTAATATACATTCCGTATTTGGCTTGTTTAAAATAAACCGCCCTTTCATCATAATCTACTTCTACAGCTATTTCATTTACCCTTGGCAAGGGGTGCATAACAATCATATCTTTTTTAGCCATCTTCATTTTACTATTATCTAACACATAGTATCCTTTTAACCGCAGATATTCTTCTTCACTAAAGAATCGTTCTTTTTGAATCCTGGTCATATACAGGATATCCAGATTACCAATGCTATTATCCAGAGAATCGGTTTCTTCGTATCTGTCCTTATCAATTTTCTCTTTAATATATTCAGGGATTTTGAGTTCTTCCGGAGAAATGAAAATAAATCGGATATCTGGATATCTTAACAGTGTTTTTGTTAAAGAATGGGTTGTTCGGCCAAATTTTAAATCCCCGCATAATCCAATGGTGAGACTGGAGAAAGAACCTTTCAGTGAACGTATGGTTAATAAATCAGTTAAGGTTTGTGTAGGATGCTGATGACCGCCATCTCCACCATTGATAATCGGTACTTCTGAATATTTTGATGCTAAACGGGGAGCACCTTCTTTGGGATGCCTCATTACAATTAAATCCGCATAACAGGCAACGGTTTGAATAGTATCAATGAGGCTTTCTCCCTTGGATACCGATGAAGTCATAGCATCAGCAAAACCGATTACCTGCCCTCCTAATTTTAATGCTGCAGATTCAAAGCTGAACTTAGTTCTGGTTGATGGTTCATAAAAAAGTGTAGCAATTAGATTTCCTTTGCAAAGGTTGTCGTACTTACCAATATCTTGAATAATTTCTTCCGCAAAATCCAATAGATCTTCAATTTCATCCGATGAGAAATCAGTTATCTCAATCAAATGCTTTCCTTTGATCATATAGTAGCCTCCTTCTTAGCCTCTCATGGGCTGAATTAAAAGAAAAATATCATAAAAAAACCTTTTCGTATAAAAACGAAAAGGTATGTATATTTTATTATGTTATTGTAAGATTTATAGGTTTTTAACGATTGTAAAACCATCTGTAAGCACCTTTCTAGTATCTCGTACTAGATTAAAGATATCTTTTAGAAAGCATATCATATATATCTCAATTGTCAACTAAAATATAACAGAATGTAGACCTGTTTTGGTGGAACATGCTATTTTGCCTTGGCTCCCGGTAGTCATATTCATAATTTTATTATTTTAACATGTTATTTACTCTGTACCTGGCTTAAAATATTAGTTAATTTTTGATATATATCAATAATATATTGCAAAAGATTAAATAGTGAATTTATGTAGTAGTAATAACAAGATGAAAACAATTGTTATCTGTATTATAATTAACAATTACGTAACATGGGAATATGTAAGAAATTTTCTAATTACATAATTCTATAAATATAAAGGAGGATTGGAATTATTTACATTAACTTTGTGGAAACACATGCCCATCTGGATATGATTGAGAAGGAATCACATGAGGTAGTTAATGATGCTCTGAAAAATGGTGTTA
>CAYSAA010000108.1:0-3590 GCA_964428905.1 uncultured Atribacterota bacterium | reverse complement strand
TCATATCGCCGATGAGGCGAAACTCATAAGAAGCGATGTGTTGTGGTACCGGATGTTGTTCCATGGGCAGTCTTTTTTACTTTCTTTCTATTCTAAAGAGCTTCGAAAATGAGTTCAACTATATATAAAGTAGTCAATTAAGGACCTAAATAGAGCAAATGAAAGTTGAATATGTTAATCTTTTATTGTTATAATCTGTTTAATAAGGAAAACCATGTCGGAAAGAATTTTTGAAACATTATCTTCAGATCCAACTCAAGCTGGTGCCGTTTTTGAAAACGGAAGGATAAGTGCAACGTCATATACCTGGGAGAGATTTAAAGAAATTGTTCCTGTTCTAGATGTTAAAAAAGAAGAAGATAGAAGAAAATGGATGTTGGAAAATATTCGAGTTTTTTCAGATGGGACATTGTCTAATCCTCACCTTAAATGGAAATCTATAATCGATGCTCATCTTTCCGAAATTAAAGTTGCGGGAAAATCTACAAATCATCAACTTGAAAAGGAATTTAAAGAAAAAATATTAGAACCTTCTTTGAGTGGTGAAGAGAAAAAAGAAAAATTTCTAAAACTCCAAGCGGAAAAAGAAAAAATTAATGGTGAAATAAAAGAATCAGAAGAAAAAATCAAAGCAATGATGGCTGTTTCTTCTTCAGCTAGAGCAATGGAAGTTTCTTCAGGAAATTTTGGCACCTATGCTTTAATTATGACTGCAGGGGATGAGAAAGAACCTAATTTAGATAAACAAGATAGTTGGGCAGAATTTTTACTTCATAAGGATACTAAAAAAGTAAAAATAAAAAGGGTGCTTAAAGATGAAATGATTAAGTTTTTCTACGAGCGTATCATGGTGGAAGCAGGTGTTAAAACAGAGTTATCAGAGGAATTAAAGGAAGAGGAAAAAGAAAAGGAAAAGGAAGAGGAAGAGAGAAAAAAAATTGAGATCCCCTGGTTTTATCAAATAGATAAAGAAAAAGCAATAACTAGTAAATTATTTCTTTATTTAGCTAATAATCGTCCTTTTAAAGAAGAAGATGTTAAAGAAGAAGATAAAGATAGAGTTAAAAGAAAAAATGAAGAATGGATTAAAAAGATTAAAGAACTATATGGTCAAGATTGGCAAAAGAAAACAAGTCTAAATGATTATATTGCAGATGTTCTTATGGGAGAGATGAGTGAGTTGGATAAAGAAAAATATGCTCTTAAGGGATACGATGACACCACTATGTGGGCTGCAGCAAGATTAGCTTGTGATATTTTTATGGTTGACAAAATGACTCGATGGAGTCATATGCTAACCAAAAATGTGACCATAATAAACAGAGAAGAGGGATTATTAAAAATAGAAAACGACGATGATTTTAATTTTAATTGTAAGCCAACTATTGGTTGGGGCGGGGATCCTTTAACATCTATTATTGACCCATCTTTTTTGCCCAGAGTAGTTAAAGGTGTTTATACAAGAACGGATGAGGGGAAAAATATTCTAAAAAAAATAGACAAAGCGTTTAGGCCTATTGATTTAAGTTCAGATAAAGAAGGGGTAATAGATTTGAAATCTGATGTTTTTGAAGGGATAGAAGGTGTGCTCCCATGTTCTATGACAGCTTCGCTTAAGATTTTGGCAAGATACAACTCTGCCCACTACGCCTTTTTAGGTGGTAGTCGAGCTGGAGGAGTTTCTCAATGGTCAAAGGAGGTTTTAGAAAATTTAACCAGCGTTATTGAAAATTTGGATCAAGTTTATGGGGGGATTAAAGGCAGTGGAGAGGATAAAAATCTTGGTAAAGAGATTATGGGGGCGATATTAGCAAGAATTCTTAAATGTAAAGCTCAGGCTACAGCCCTTCGGTTTGCTGACCCCGATTTTAGAGGAGCAATGACTACAATCTTTGGAGATGTTAAAACACGTGATCCTTTTTATGACGTTAAAACTTTTCTTTGGGGACCTCACTTAGATTCGAGATCCGGATTTTTAAAAGATATGACTTCTGATAGGGCTTTTGTTATTCTTCACCATAATCGATTTGATGCTGAAAGAAATTTAAAAGAAACTCGAGATCTACTTACTTATTTAGCTGTAAGCCCTGAAGCCAGAAAAGCTGCTAAAAGAAATAATATTATTGGCTTTGGGCTAGAGGCTTTGAGTGCTTTTTCCGAATTTAAAAAAAAATAAAATCTTCTTTTAAAATTAAGCCATATTTCTATCTGCATTATCATCTTTCTTATTGTTAGGGGTTGTTTTAGTCCCAAATCTTGATGTCCAAGCTTGTCCAATGGTTGTTGCAGTTTTAGCGGCTTGACTGGCATAGCCAACTATTCTAGCTGGTGTACCAACGACTTCTCCAATCGCTGTTCCATATTGAAATGGTTTCTTGGTGATGGCTGATTGGATGATATCAGCAGCCTTAGGAATCATAAGAAGAATAAAGATACCAATTAAGGGGAAAATGAGAGTTGAAAGGAGCCAGAAACCACCGTAAATTCCAAAACCTTCAATGCGAAAGTTTTTAAAACTAACGACAGCCGTTTCAATGATGCCCATAATAATAAGATAATTACCTAAGAAGAAAATAGTTAACATTGTTGGCAAGATAGCAGCATTGGCGAGAACATCTTTAAACCATCCAGTAATGGCGTTGCTTCCTGGGAAAACTCCTGCTAAAATTCTCAAGGGTGCGAAGATTAAATTGATAACAATCATCGCAAAAGCTTTAAGAAGAGTCCAAAGTGCTCTTAAATAAGCAATGGCTAAAAGAATAGCAATAATTAATCCGGCAATGATAGGAACAACCATCCAAGATGTTGTAAAAGTGACGATGAGTAAAAGTAATGCTCCTAATTGTCCATAGACAAAAGCATCAGCAAAAGGCTTGGCTAAAAAGTGAGCTTCTTCTGGAGTGAAGAAAGTGGCGATTCTTTCATAAATAGTAAAAACCCAACCTCCTTTACCTTCAATATCAATAGCTGTCTTAAAAATGTCAGCAATAAGTGAGTTTAGAAACAGACTGATATCTAAGATGAAACCAACAATAGCGTAGGAGAAGGTAATAAGTAATAAGCCCAAGATAATACGCGGGAAGGCTGACTGAATAGTAATGACCGCTTGGGGTGAAATTTTAACACGAAACATAATAGCAAAACCCATGCCGATTAAAATTAAGACAAAAAGTAAGTAAGAGATATTTCTAAAAGTAGTCCAAATTGGCTGGAGCATCTTCATTGCAGTAAAACTATTGAAGGTATTTTCTTCAGCTAGAGCAGGGCGGATAATGCCTACTCTTTTACCTAAATCAGCAAAATAATTAATGCCTGAAGCTGGCGGAGAGGAATAAAGATTGGCAATAATGAGTGACGTAGTTGGGACTAAGCCTAAGAATTGACTTTCACCTTGGACTAAACAATTTTCTGGGTTTTCTGGTGAACAGCCTGTCCCCAAGTGACCAACAATGAAATGAGTAATTGATCCCATGATTGCTTTCATAGTTTCGTTGACAAAACTTTGGAGATTCATTTCATCTGATTCGATAGCCTCTTCGAATTCAAAAAAAGAACCCCTGGTTTCAAAAGCTAGAGTGGGTTGGGCCAAT
>CAYSAA010000107.1:0-31893 GCA_964428905.1 uncultured Atribacterota bacterium | reverse complement strand
GGTGATTGTCTCTCTGCTTCCTCCATGTTTCCGGGCTATCAGAATACCTCTGAATATCTGTATTCTTTTTCTTTCTCCTTCAACGATCTTCTGATAAACCTCAATCAAATCGCCCGTATTTGCTTCAAACAATTCTTTTTTTAGTTGTTCATCCTCAATATTTTTTATGTAATCCATTATTTTCTTCCTTCCTTTTCCTGGTCATCTGTTTTTAACTCGTCTATGATTTTTATCTCTTCTTTAGTAAATTTTCTATTTATTAGTAAATCTGGCCGTCGTACCATTGTTCTCAAAAGTGATTGTCTTATCCTCCATTTTTCAATCTTTTTATGGTTACCGGATAATAAAACTTTAGGCACAATATGTCCTCTATATTTTTCAGGCCTGGTAAAATGGGGATAGTCCAGTAATCCATGATAAAATGAATCATTGATCATAGATTCTTCTTTTCCCAATACACCGGGTAACATTCTAATAATAACATCAACCATGACCATAACGGGAATTTCACCACCGGTCATAACATAATCCCCAATGGATATTTCTTCTGCATCTAATAAATGAGAAACTCTCTCATCAATTCCCTCATACCTTCCACAGACAAAGATAATATGTTTAAAACTCAATAATTTTTTTGCCATTTTTTGATTAAATATTTTTCCTTGGGCAGAAGTAATAATAACTTTACCAGCAAACTCTTTATCATTTTTATGAATATTTTCCATTGCTGCAATAATAGGTTCAGGTTTTAACACCATTCCCGGCCCACCACCATAGGAATAATCATCTACACTCTTATGTTTATCTCTGGTAAAATCCCTAAAATCTACCACATTGATAGTAATTATTTTTTTCTCCTTTGCTCTATTGATAATGCTTTCCGAAAATGGTGAAACAAACATATCTGGAAAAATTGTCAGTATGGTTATTTCCATATTATTCCTTGTTTAGTCCTGCCTGGTTGGGGACAGTAAGATGTAAATGTATATCAATCGATAATTTCAATTACTGTCCTTTTCTTATCTTTTATAGTAGCCGCTTTCACTATGGTACGAATAGCTTTGATTACTCTACCCTGCTTCCCGATGACTTTTCCCATGTCACTGGGATCAACTCTTATTTCCAATACAGTTATTTTTTCATCTTCTACTTCACTAAGATTGAGCTTATCTGGGAAATCTACGATCTCTCTTAGTAAATATTCTATAACTTCCTTAGCTTCCTTCAATTATATTCTCCAAAGTATTTTTTTATACCACTTTTAGGATTAAGTAGATTGTTTAACTTCTGCCAGTATTCCGTTCTTCTTAAATAAAGATTCAACAGTTTTGGTCATTTTAGCACCCAGTTTTATCCATTTTATGCTTTCTTCTTTATCTACTTTTAAAGTATAGGGATCATTTGTTGGCTGATAATAGCCTAACATTTTGATAAATCTACCATCTCTGGGTTTACGAGAATCAATGACCACAATCTTATAAGAAGGCTGTTTCTTGGCACCTTCTCTTCTCAATTTTATTTTTGCTGACATATCATTCCTCCATCTATATAGTTACTAAAATATCCATCTTGAAATATTTACATCTTTACTTTTTATTTCATAAATGAAATTAACGACTGCTTATTCGAACCTTGTTTTAAAAATTTCTTCATCTTAAAAAATTGTTTTAATAAACGATTTACATCGCTAACTACAGTTCCACTGCCTTTTGCAATTCTTCTTCTTCTGCTACCATTTATTATATCGGGTTCTATCCTTTCCTGTCGGGTCATTGAGCATATAATCGCTTCAACTTTACCTAATTCCTTTGCACCACCATTAAAGTTATGATTTATTCCCTTTGAAAAGCCAAAATTTTGCATTGGCACTAAATCAAATATTTTTTCCAGTGAACCCATGTTTTTTAATTTTTTAAGTTGGTCATAAAAATCATTTAGATTGAATTGTTCTCTAAATTCTTTTTTCCCCATGTTTTTTAATTCATTTTTGTCAAAGTTAGCTTCAATTTTTTCAATTAAAGTTATGGTGTCACCCATACCAAGAATTCTAGAAGCCATTCTATCAGGGTAGAAAGGTTCTAAATCATTCACTTTTTCACCAATTCCTACAAATTTAATTGGTAAATTAGTCATGCTTTTAATTGATAAAGCAACACCCCCACGAGCATCTCCATCCAATTTAGTCAATATATAACCATCTATTCCAATTTCTTGGTTAAAGGTATTTGCTACCCGCAAGGCATCTTGTCCCATTAGGGAATCCAAAACTAACAAAGTTTCGTGAACTATTAATCTTTCCTTGATTTCTTTTATTTCCTGAAGTAGTTTCTGGTCAATATGTAATCTGCCGGCAGTGTCTATAATGATTACATCATTTTTATTTTTCTTGGCAAACTGCACTGCTGTCAGAATGGTATCTATTGTCTTTTCGTTGTTACCCCTTGAAAAAACATCGACCTCAGCCTTTTTCCCCATTATCTGTAACTGTTCAACGGCAGCCGGTCTTATTTTATCTCCAGCAATCAAAAGTGGAATATAACCACTGTTTTTTATCTGCAAGGCTAACTTTGATGCCGTTGTTGTCTTGCCTGATCCTTGTAAGCCAACTAAGAGAATAACGGTTGGAATATCTTTGCCTATTTCAACCTTACTCTGAGTTTCACCTAATATTTCAGTAAGAATTACATGGGTCATTTTGATCATTTGCTGTCCAGGTGTTAATGACTTTGATAATTCTTCCTGGGTGGCACGTTCTTCTAACTTTCCCACAAAGTCTTTGACTACTTTGTAATGCACATCTGCTTCTAAAAGTGCCAATTTAACTTCTCTTAAGGATTCTTTTATATCCTTTTCAGAAAGTTTCCCTTTTTCTTTAATTCTATTTAATATATTTTGTAATTTTTCTGATAATGTTCCTAACATTATTTCAACCCGGATCTTCAAAATTAATAAAGTAAATATCGTACCCGCATAGCGGGTGGTTTTAAGAAGCCTCTTTTTAGGATTTCAGGTAAAAAATATTTCAGTTAGCTCATTGTTATCTTTATGCTAAAACCGATTTATTTAACCATTACCTCCTTCAAAGAAGGTGGTAATGGTTAAATAAAAGTATAAAAGACTAATCAATTGACAAATTCTATATCAGTATATAGAAAAATACAATAGGTGTCAATCGAGGAAAGCTTCGATAAATTCCTCTGGATTATATTCACATATATCGGTAATTTTTTCCCCAAAGGTTATATATCCAACCGGAATAAGCAGCTCTTGTTGTATGGTAAGAGCGATGCCGCCCTTGGCTGTACCGTCCAATTTAGTCAATGCCAAATTAGAAATAGGCAAAGAATCTCTAAAACAAAGTGCCTGATTAAGCCCATTCTGTCCCGTAGTTGCATCAATAACCAGTATTGTTGTTAGTAAAACTTCAGGAGTAACTTTTATAATCACTCTTCTTATTTTCTCTAATTCCTTCATCAGATTATGGTAAGTATGTAATCTACCAGCTGTGTCGATAATTAATAATTCCTTTCTTTTCGCTCTGGCAGATTGGATACCGTCAAAAACAATAGAGGCAGGATCTGCACCGGTGTTAGCCTTTAGCGTTTCGACACCAGCCTGATATGCTAATAAATTCAGTTGACTTATGGCACCAGCCCGATAAGTATCAGCTGGAATTACTAATACTTTTTTATCTCTGTCTTTAAAATAATGGGCTAATTTACCGACAAAAGATGTTTTTCCTGTCCCATTGACACCAACAACCATTATAACATTAAGGACCTCTGGATCTATTGCAAAAATTGTTTTCTGATTCGGGACCATGTCAAGCAATATTTTTTTCAGGATATTTTTGAAGTAGTCAAAATCATTCAATCTGAACTGGTGTAAGTTTATATCTCTAAACTTATCCAAAATATACTCGGTTGCCTTAGGTCCAAGGTCAGATAAGATTAATAATTCTTCAATCTTTTCCAGAAAATCATTCTTATCTTTTACTGCATCGGTAAATAAGATATCATATTTATCCCACAGATTGTCTCTTGATTTTTTTAGACTTTTTTTTAAAGAAGACAATAATTCTTTAATTTTGCCACTCTCCCAAATCTAACATTCTTACAGACATTAGTTTCGAAACACCATATCCTTCCATAATTATACCGTACAGTGCATCTGCTGCCTCCATTACTTCTTTTTGATGGGTGATGATAATAATCTGAGCATCTTTTAGGTCCTCATTTTTCAAAAAATATGCCAGACGTAGGGCATTTACTTCATCTAATGCTGAATCAATCTCATCAAAAAAACAAAACGGACTGGGATTGGCCTTCCATAATGCAAATAAAAGAGCAATGGCAGTTAATGCCTTTTCCCCGGTTGACAATAAAGAAATATTTTGTAGATTTTTCCCCGGTGGTTGTACCATTACCTCGATACCTGTTTCTAATAGTTTTTTATTATCACTCAGTTCCAATGATACCTCTCCACCGTGAAATAATTTTTGAAAAATATCTTTGAAAGAAACTTCTACCTTCAAGAAAGTCTGATAAAAATGATATTCAGCAACTCGATCAATTTCGTTGATTAAGTTTATTAACTTTTCTTTGGATTGCATTATTTCATCTTTTTTACCCTGAAGATCGGCAAACCTTGAGAATTGATTTTGGTATTCTTGTAGTGCATCAAAATTAATTTGTCCCATAGAACCAATTTTTTCTTTGTACTCAGCAATTTTCTCGGAAGCCTCTTTTTGGCTATTTGCTTCATTCTTATGTAATAAAATTTCTTCCACAGAAACATTGTACTGATTTTTAATGGTATGGATTAAATGGTTCATTTTTTCTTGATTTTGGACATGGCTCATTTCATCTCTATGCAGTATATTCTTTTTATCTTCCAATTTTCTTTGATTTTCTTCTAATTTTTCCCGGGATGATTTAATCAGACCATCTTTTTCCTTTAGAATATCTTTGTGTCTTATCCTTTCTGTATCCCATCTTTTTCTATCTTCCAGCAAGAGCCTTAATTTCTCCTTCAATGTATTTTCCTGATCTATTAATTGCAGCTTCTCTTTATTATAGTTATTTATTTTTTCTTGTCTTTCCTTTTCTTCGTAGTGATAACCTTGAATAAAATGATTCATTTCCTTTTTTCGTTTTTGCAGTAGTATTTCTCTTTCTTTATTCCAATTAAATTTCATTTTCATATTTTCCAGATTTTTTTGTAGCCTATCCAGGTCTTTAACGCACAGATCTTTCAACTTGGATAAAGTTTGTAAATATAAATGAAAAATAGCCATATATTTTTCAATCTGTTTGATATTTGTCTGAGATATTACAATATTTTTCTTTAGATGTTCTCTTCCTTTGTCCTGTTCTTTCTGCTCATTGGTTAATTCTTCTGAGCGGCTTTGCATTTCTAATATTTTCTTATTCATTTCCAGGGAATGATCTTTTTCTTCGCGGAGTTTAACCACATATTTTTCTATTTGCTGATTTATACTTTCAATTTTTTGATACAATATCTTATTTTTACTATCACGGTCTTTTAGAACTCCCTGATGTTGCTCAATCTTAGTATGGGTAGATCGTATTTCTTCCTCCAGTTGTGCTATTCTTTTTACTGGTAAATGATAATCATGGAACAATTTTGCCCCGGAGATATTATGCAAGGTAATTATGCCCTTAAAATCGATCACCATTCCATCTAAAGAAATAATCATACACTTTCCCCTTAACTTCTCAAATAAGTTAAAAACAGTTTTCATATCTTCCACAACTAAAATATGTCCCAATAATATTTTAAATACATTCTTATATTGGAGAGGAAAAGAAATAAGCTGATTTGCAAAGCCAAGTATTTTCTGCTGGTTGGCAATATCTCCTATTTCCTTCATATTTAAATCTTTTTTCGATATGATATTGTCAGCAATAATTTTGATTTGTCCCAAATTTCTTGCCTTCATGAGTTGATTTATATATACAATATTTTTTGAATTATTTACCCTTATCAGTTTTGTTCTATCATACAAAATAGAACGAATAACCTTCTCTATCTTATCAGGAATATGCTCAATTAAACTATTAACTTCACCAATCCATTCAATATCTTGACTGTATTTTTTATTCCATAATTCTTCATCGTTAGGAGATACACTTTCAATCTGGTTTTTTTTCCTTAATTCTTCCAAAAAGTCTTTCTCTTTATTTTTTAAAATAATATCATTGCTATAATTTTGAATAAAATTAGTTTTTTGGTCAATAATCAGCATATTCTTAGTTAATAATTCTTCTATTTGGTTCTTCTCCTTTTTTAAATGATTGATATTATTTTCTAAATACCCAATATTTGTTGCAATATTTTCCAACCATTTCTTCTTATTTTGTAATTTACTATGTATATTTTCTTTTTCTTTTTTTATTTCCCCAAGAGAGGATTCCAGTGATTCCAAAACTGTTTCTTCTTTGATTCTTTCTTCCCGGTAAAGAGAAGCGTAATTGGCATTAAAATTTTGCCTATCATTTTCTATCTTTTGTTCTTTCTGCTTATAATAGGTAAATACATTATGCAATTTTTCTTTTAAAGCTTCTTTTTGATTGAATTCTTCTTTCATAATGGAGGTATTCTGGTTTGTTTCTTGTATGTCTTTATCAATATCAGATATACTATCTCTAAATTTTTGCAATTGTTTAAAGGCTCTTTCAGCATCTTCATGTAAATTTTTTATGCGCTGGGCTATCTCTAATTTTTTTTGCTTAAGCACAATCAACAGACTATTAATATTGTTTTTTTCTCTTTCACTTACCTGAAAGTTATTTTCGCTATCATTCAATTGCTGTTCTAAATGATTTTTTTCCTGTTCTATCTGAATAATCTTCTTTTTCTCATCTGTTAGTATCTTGTCAATTTTTACTATTTCATTCTTTAAATATGATAAATTTTTATCACTGTTTCTTATATTCTTATGATATAAAAGATATTGCTGGCTTAGAAAGAAAAACTCTAATTTTTTAATGTTATCACGATAGGAATGATATAATTTTAATTCATCTGCCTTCTTCTTATAATGGTAGAGGTTTTCTTTGACTTCTGCCAAAATATCGCTTACTCTAAAGAGATTATTATCAACTAGGTCAAGTTTTTTAATAGCAACTTCTTTTTTGTTGTTGTAGCTTGAAATATTGGAGGCTTCGTCAAACAATGTTCTTCTTTCTGTTGGTTTCGCACTTAGCACGAAATCTACTTTCCCCTGAGCAATAATAGAATAAGAATTTCTTCCCAGTCCTGTACCCTGAAAAAGTTCATGAATATCCCTTAATTTACATGGTAGATTATTTATATAATTTTCGGTTTCACCGGAACGATATACAATCCTTTTTAATTGTACCTCTTCAGAATCAATAGGTAGCTTTCTGTCGTTATTATCAAAAAGGATAGAAGCTTCGGCAAAATTACGTATTTTCTGATCATTATTGCCAGAAAATATCATATCGGTTATTTTATTTCCTCTCAGAGAACGAATATTCTGTTCACCAAGAATCCATCTAACTGCATCAGTAATATTACTTTTTCCAGAGCCATTCGGACCCACAATAACCGTTATACCAGGAGTGATATTTAATTTTATTTTATTGGCAAATGACTTGAAACCTTTTATTTCAATCTCTTTTAAATACAAGAAAAAAATACCTTTCTTATTTGATTCCTATTTTTTTTATAGCCTGATAAGCAGCATCCTGCTCTGCCTCTTTCTTGTTCTTACCAGTCCCCTTACCATAGCTATCATTATCTATAATAACCTCAACATAGAATTTCTTTTGGTGTTCCAGTCCTTCTTCTCTCAATAGTCTATAAGTTGGGAGACAATTAAAGTCTTTTTGGGTTATTTCCTGTAATATTGTTTTATAATCTCTAACAATACGCCTATCCAGTAAATTTAGGTGTTCCTCACGAATAAAATCAGTAACAATTTTTTTACATGGGCCTAAACCACCATCTAAATAAATTGATCCGAGACATGCTTCCATACAATCAGCTAAAATAGAAAATTTCCCCCTTCCCTTAACCAAGTCAACACTTTTCCCCAGGATAATATATTTTTCAAGCTTGATATATCCAGCAAACTTCACTAAGAATGGTTGACTGATCATTACCGATTTTAACTTTGATAGTTTGCCTTCTGAGAAAAAAGGAAATTTTTTATATAAATATTCACTTACTGATAAATTGAGGACTGAATCGCCAAGAAATTCAAGCCTCTGAAAGCAATTTATATCATTTTTTTCTTTTTGATTGTAGTAAGAAGCGTGGGTCAAGGCCTTTTTTAAAAGTCCAGGATTGTTAAATTGATATCCCAATTGAGTTTCAAGATTACTTAAGCTTATCTTTTTAGCCCCCTCCCACATACTTTCATCTTCTCTAATAAAAAGCAAATATCGTAAAGTTTATTGCTTGTCTTCCAGATAGCGAATCACATCACCCACAGTTTTAATTTTCTCAGCATCTTCATCTGCAATTTCAATATCAAACTCTTCCTCAAATGCCATAATCAATTCCACGATATCTAATGAATCTGCCCCTAAATCATCAATAAATGAAGATTCGTCTTTCACTTTATCTTCTTCAACGCCCAGCTGATCAACAATAATCTTTTTTACTCTATCTATTGTTTCCATTTTCTTGCTCCTTGTTATAATTTATATTTTTTTTAACTAAAATTAGGATTTTTAAGTTTTTCATCTAACGAAACCATAATTAATTTTGCAGTAAATACCTCAACATGGTCACTTCTTATATGTACTGAAACCAAATATTTATTACTTTTTTTAGTAGCAATTCTAGCCTTGGCAACCAAAAGTTGACCTGCATAGACAGGGTTTTTGTATCTTAAACGAGCTATTCCGGTTAGTACCACATCGGCATCAATGATTGCCATAGCTAATGAATCAGCAAGAGAAAAAATATAATGACTTCTAACCAGTCTATTTTTGTCAAAAGCCATTTCCTTAGTAGTGCGCATGGTTGATATTCCACTTTTACCCAGTTCAATATCGATCAAATCGCCAATAATTTCATTTTTACTTAAAGCCTTTACTTTAGAAGTTGCTTTCTGGGCAAGTCTAATCACCCGTTTACGCATCTCCGGGATTCCCATTTCTAACCTATCCAAACGGATTGTCTGAATGCTTACCTGGAACATTTTTGATAATTGTTCGTCTGATAAAAAGGGATTATCAGATATCTTGTCTCGTAACTTTCCCTGTCTTTTTTCTTTTAGAATATTCTTTACCATAATGATCCATCTTTTTATTAGTAACTATTAAAGGTTACTACTACTGTTGACTGATAGTATATATAATATAGAAAATTAAATCAAGCCTGTATAGGTAAAAATTATCTGTTTCTATTCTCTACTCACAGATTTCTATCATTTTAAAAAACTAAGTAACAGGTAAGAAATTAAGATAATCATATTTTTGATTGACAACTAAAATAATGTTTTTACTATTTTAACATACAAAATTTCTATCGTTATGAAATGAAAAGAGTGTCATAATTTAGACATTTATGAACACTCTTTTTAAAATATTTCTTATTATTTCATTGATCAGTTTTCTATTCTTCATAAACATAAGAATTTTTGTAAAGCCTGTTAAGTTTTAGCTTCTGAAGCTTTCTTTTCCGGAATTATTTTCTCCCCATTATAATAACCGCAAGATGCACAAACGTGATGGGGTAGTTTATACTCATGGCATCTGGGACATTCGACTAAGTTTATTGTTCTTTCTACCCAATGGGTCCTTCTTTTATTTTTTCTTGATTTTGATATTTTCCTTTTTGGGCAAGCCACTATCTTCCCTCCTTTATAAGCAATATATAAATTACATTAGTATCTACTATCTAATCACAAAAAAACATTATATTAAATTATTTACAAATTTGCAAATTTATTTATCATTGAATGTTTCCTGAGCCTGAAGTGCGGTAATGGCTACCACATCGGCAATCTCGTAAGCCGTACATCCCCTGGACAAATCATTAACCGGTTTCCGCATGCCCTGAGAAATTGGACCTATTGCCTCTGCTTTTGCCAGTCTCTGCACTAATTTGTAGGCAATATTAGCAGCTTGTAAATCCGGGAATATCAACACATTTGCCTCTCCGGCTATTGTACTGTCAGGTGCTTTTCTTTTACCTATTTCGGGAACTAAGGCAGCATCTGCCTGTAGCTCGCCATCTATCTTCAAATTAGGAGCTTTTTCTCTAACAATTTCAGTAGCTTGAACAACTTTATCGACCAATGGATGCTTAGCGCTCCCTTTGGTTGAGAAAGACAACATGGCAACTTTTGGTTCTATGCCCATAAGAGCTTTAGCAGTATTGGCGCTGGCAATAGCAATATCAGCCAGTTCTTCAGCGTTAGGGTCAGGGAATAAAGCACAGTCAGCAAATAATAATGCACCATTTTCACCAAATGTACTATCAGGTACAATTAAAATAAAGGAGCTGGAAACAATTTTCACATTACTGGATGTTTTGATGGTCTGTAGAGCTGGTCTAAATACATCGCCGGTTGCATGAATAGAACCAGCCACTAAACCATCCGCATCATCCTGATATACCATTAAAGCGCCATAATAAAGTGGATCTTTTAGCAGCTGCTTTGCTTCTTCCAAAGATGTTCCTTTACTCTTTCTTAAATCATAATAGATTTCAGCATAGGCTTTCAGATTTTTAGAAAACTTCGGATCAATAATTTCGATTTCTTCCGGAAAAGAAACCTTTATTTCCTTGGCAATTTCTTTTATTTTTTCTTCTTGTCCTAAAAATACCAACTCAGCAAATCCTTCCTGGTAAATGATCTGGGCTGCCTTAATCATCCTAGGCTCTTCACCTTCAGGTAAAACTATTTTTTTGATATTCTCTTTTGCTTTTTTTCTAAGTCTTTCTGCAATATCCATAAAAAAATCTAACCCCCGAATATTTATTTTTATTTTAAATCAACGAATGATAGGTCGGTGCATAGCCATAAATTTCTATTCTTACATAATACAATTTGATTCTTTATAGTAATAATTCTTAGAAAAAAAATTTATCCTATTTGCAAATTAAATTCTCATTTAAATAAGTTAACGAAATTTTTTTACTCAGAGCTATCTTTTTCCGGTAAACGTATGTAAATTTTTGCTATAGCCATTCAATGTTAAATTTGTATATAAGAAGAAACTAATTATATTATCTAAATCTTAAGGAGTATGATGTTATTATAGACTTGAAACAAAATAAAAGCTATTATGATATTGTATCATAAAAAAATCTAATTATCGAGGAAAGATATGTCAACACTGGGTATTATTGCGGAATACAACCCTTTTCATAATGGACATTTATATCATCTACGAAAATCTAAAGAGTTATCTGGTGCTGAATTCAGCATTGCTGTGATGGGTGGTCATTTTTTACAAAGAGGTGAACCTGCTTTATTAGACAAATGGATTCGCGCTAATATGGCATTATCCGCAGGAATAGACCTGGTAATTGAAATGCCATTTGTTTTCGCCAGTCAAGATGCTCGTGGATTTGCACATGGCGGGATTCGGTTATTGGATGCTTTAGGTATCGTGGATTATATTTCTTTTGGATGTGAGGAAAATCGAATAGAAATCTTAACAGAATTAGCAAAATTAATCAAAGCAGAGCCGCCATATTTTAAACAGATATTAAAAGAAGAAGTTAAAAAAGGAGATAGTTTTCCAAAAATTCGTGCCAAAGCAATATCAGAATATTATCAAAAATTTGGCTTGAAATATAAAAGTATTCCTCTTAATGAAATAGAAGAAACATTAAATAAACCTAACAATATCCTGGCTTTGGAATATATTAGATCTTTACAAAAAATAAAAAGTTCAATAAAATCGGTTCCCATCAAACGAATTGGCTCAAAATACCAACAGGATCAATTAGAAGGCCAATATTCCAGCGCTACAGCAATAAGAAAAAAAATAATTCAAAATTATTTTGAATACGACCCTGGTATTTCAGAATTGTTAAAAGTGACTATGCCTGAATCCTCTTACCAAATCCTTTCCGATGCTCTGGGAAATGAAATGAATCCTATTATGCTATCATGTTTTGAACAGGCTATCTTTAGCCAGTTAAGAAGGATGAACGCCGCTAATATAAAAAAAATCCATGGTATCGAAGAAGGATTAGAAAACAGACTAAAAGAGAGTGTTTTGTCATCTCATACCATTGAGCATCTTATTGCATCAATTAAAACCAAACGTTATACCCGTACCAGAATACAAAGGATACTTGTGCATAGCTTATTTAATTTAACCACAAAGGAAGTCCTTGCTTTTAATAAAAAAGGTCCTTTGTATTGTCGGGTTATTGGCATGACCGAAAGGGGTAAATTTTTGCTGAAAAAGATTAAAGCAAAATCAAAAATACCTATTGTTATCAAATTAAAAAAGTTTAATCAGCAAAATAAAATAAACAGTAATGAACTTATCCAAAAAATGATAGATTATGACATCCTATCAACAGATCTTTATGTACTGGGCTATGAAAAGGGAATATCAAGAATCGGAGGACAAGATTATACCAAGAGAATTGTACTATTAAATCATTAGTCTTAGTCAATGACTGTATTTCTTTTTTAATTTTTTAGCAACGTATTCTGGCACCAGATCACCAATACTTCCCTTTAAAGAAGCAATTTCTTTTACTATGCTCGAGTTTAAGTAAGAATATTTAGTACTGGTAACCATAAAAATTGTTTCTATTTCGGGAGCCATTTTTTTATTAATTAAGGCAAACTGTGATTCATACTCAAAATCAGATATTGCTCTCATTCCTCTCAATATCACATTGGCGTTATTAGATTTTACACAATCAATCAGTAGACCTTCAAAGGATTGAACTTCAACGCCATGAAATTCTTTAGTAACAGTATTAATCATGTTTATTTTCTCTTCTATGGAGAAAAAAGACTGCTTGCGTGGATTCTTTGCGATGACAACAATAATTTTATCAAATATTTTGTTGGCCCTTTTTATAATATCAAGATGCCCGTTGGTAATTGGGTCAAAACTTCCTGGATATACGGCTATTATCATTAAATCCTCCTTTTAATAATGTCTATTCATGAAAACGATAAATTGTGATTGCGGATCTACCATACTTCTTTTTCTTTAGGCAAATTAACCTTTTGAAATCATTTGGTAATTTTTCATTTATTTGATGTTGTACAATAATTATACTATTATTCTTGGCAATATCATTTTGTTCGATCTCTTGCAATGGTTTTAAGATATAATTTCTATCATAAGGTGGATCTAAAAAAATAATATCAAATTTCCTTTGATGAAGGTTAAATTCTTTTATTGCCTGTTGATAGTTACTTCTAATAATATTAGAAAAATCTTTAAGATGTATTTTGATTAAGTTTTCTTTTATTAACAGAATAGCTTTTTTATTTAGCTCTACAAAGGTTACCCTTCTTGCACCTCTACTAAAAGCTTCAATTCCAACTGCCCCGGTACCCGCAAATAGGTCCAAAAAATCTGATTCAATAACTCCAGGTCCTATTATATCAAATACTGCTTCTCTCACTTTGCTGGGGGTAGGACGAATGTCTTTACCAGCAAATGTATGTAAATGAAACCCTTTATAGATACCACCTATGATTCTCATCTAATATATCACTCATTAATAATTTAAAATATTTCTTTATTATTTGCTTGATTATTGTAGCTTACTTATGATAAAATAATTCTTGTGATTTTTCAAGAATTTATGAACCGGAGGAATATTATGGCAAAATGTGATATTTGTGGGAAAGGCCCTCAATTTGGCAAACAGATTAGTCATTCACATAAACTTAGTAATCGTAAATGGTCAGTTAATATTCAGAAAGTAAGAATTAAGAAGAATAATTCTATTAAAAAGATGAATGTATGCACCAAATGCCTAAAATCTGGCAAGGTACAAAAATTAGCCTGATGACTTTCTTTCATTAGACATGTTTGATTTTATTTTTTGAACCACATTATTAGTAATAAAGTCAGGTGTAGAGGCCCCGCTGGTAATCCCAATTTTCTTTATCCCTTTAAACCAATTACCTTGTACCTGTTTTTCTGTTTCAATATGATATGTCTTTACACCTATTTGTTCACTGATTTGGGCTAATCGTGTGGTATTAGCACTATTTAATCCACCGACTACAATCATTAAATCAACTTTTTTTGCTAATTTTCTGGTTGAATTTTGTCTTAATATCGTTTCTTTGCAAATAGTATTAAATATTCTTAATTCATCTACTGATTTAAATAGCTTTAGTGCAACTTGCTTATATTTATAAGAATCATTTGTTGTTTGTGATATCAATCCAATTTTCTCTATACCGCTAAAAGAATGAACTGCAATCTCACTGACTGATTGAATAACCCTGGCATTTGAGTTAACATAACTCAGTAAACTTTGAATTTCAGGATGATTTATATCTCCAAAAATAATAATCTGATAACCTTCCTCACTTAGAAGGCTGGCTATTTGATGTAGTTTGCTGACATAGGGACAGGTAGTATCGATTAATTGGATATTTCTCTGCCTGGCCAATTGCATTTCGCTTTTTAGTGTGCCGTGCGCTCTAGTAATGAGATACTTATGCTGGGGTACCTGTAATATTTCCTGAACAATATGAATACCTTTCTCTTTAAAAGCTCTAATAACCTGAGGATTATGAATAATTTCTCCCAACATATAGATGTCATCATTACTTACTTCATGCAAGAGTTTATTTGCGCGATTAATGGCTCTTTTTACGCCAAAACAGAACCCAATATGATTTGCTTTTAATATCTCCATGAATCAATTTTCCCGGGAATGTTTTTTAACTATTTTTAACAGTGTCTTAAATACTTCATTAATATTTTTATTAGATGTATCAATAATAACAGCATCTTCAGGCTTTATCAATGGTGCTACTTTTCTTTTACTATCAATATTATCACGTTTGATGATTTCTTCCCTTACCTCTTGCAAGCTAATAGAATATCCTTTCTCTTTGAGTTCTTCATATCTTCTCAATATTCTGGCATGCTTATCAGCAGTTAAAAAGAATTTCAAATCAGCATTGGGCAATATGACTGAACCAATATCTCTACCTTCCATAACTACAGATCCTCTCTTGGCTAACATACGCTGTAATGGAACCATATTTTTTCGTACAGACGACAGTTGAGCAACGAAAGATACATTTTTATCTATTTCAGGACTATGTATTTTATATAACATTGTTTTTTGCCTATTAAAAAATAATTGCCAGCTATTCTCACGGTAATTTTCTTTGGTAAATTGATCCACGATTTTCTTTGATAAGTTTTCCATAGCTTTGCGATTGCTGATATCTACCTTTTCCTGCAACGCGCTATAAGTTACATAACGATAAAGATCCCCGGTATTGATATATCGAAATCCCAATTTTTTAGCAAGCATACTTGCCACGGTGCTTTTCCCGGCACCGGCAGGACCATCGATGGTAATAATTAATTTATTGGGTTGATAATGCAATAGATTGCCTTTCTATTTTTTAAAAGTGAGTTCCTTTTTAAATTCCATAATCTCTCGTTCCTTAATATAACGGTATTGGCCTGGTTTCAAGCTACCCAAAGAAATTACACCAATTTTAATTCTTTTCAGTCTTGATACAGTAAGTCCTATATAAGAAAACATTCTTCTGACTTGTCTTTTTTTTCCTTCCCGAAGGGTAACTTCTAAGATTGTACTGCTATTGTCTTTCTTTACTATCTTTATTTTACAAGGTGCAGTAGTAAAATTTTTCGATAAAGGGATTCCTTGTTCAAGCTTATCCAAATCCATTACACTAGGTATACCTTTAATTTTTACAATATAAACCTTCTTGATTTTTTTCACGGGATGAGTTAAATGATTAATAAAATCTCCATCATTTGTGAGCAGAACCAGACCCTCAGAATAAAAATCAAGACGTCCAGCATAATTTATTTTTGTTTTGATATTTTTAAGTAAATCATAAATGGTTGGCCTTCCAAAGGGATCGCGATAAGTGCATAAATAACCCCTGGGCTTATTTAGTAAGATGTATATTTTTTTTATATCTTGGCTGATAATTCGATGCTCAAATTCTACCAGATCTTTGATTGGGTCAATCTGAGTACCCAACTTTGTTACGACAGAGTTGTTAACTTTAACTTTCCCCTGAGCAATGAGCTCTTCACATTTTCTTCTGGAATCAATTCCCTTTTCTGCTAAATACTTTTGTAGTCTCACTTTCTTCATTATGAAACCCCAATTCTTCCATAGGTGGTAGGTCTGATAAATTTCTTAACCCGAAATGTAATAGAAATTTTCCTGTAACACGATATAGTAGAGGGTTCCCCGGAACTTTCTTTCTCCCGCTTATTTTAACAAAATCATTTTTTAACAGATTAAATAATATACTACTGCAACTCACACCCCTGACCTTTTCAATCTCTATACGGGTAATTGGTTGATTATAGGCAATAATTGCTAATGTTTCGATAGATGCTTTTGATAGCATATATTTTTTTTCATTATTGTACATTCTTTTTATCCAGGGAGCATAATCCGGTTTTGTAGCAAAAGAAAATCCTCTTGCTACCTCCTGTAGGAAGAAAGGGCGATTGTATTGTTGATATTGTAATCGCAGGTTATCTATAATTTTTCTTATCTCTTCAGTTTCCCTACCAGTAATTGTTTTTATTTTTTTTATAGATAAAGGTTTATTAGATACAAATAAAAGAACTTCAATAATTTTTTCCCAATTATTCAGAGTTACATTTTCTATTTCTTTAATTTTCTATCTTCCTTTCGATAAAAAGTAATATTTCCAAAATTTTTCGATTGATTATAATTAACCTTTCCTTGACAAATCATTTCCAACAAAGCCAAAAAAATGATGATTATCTCAATTTTAGAACAATTGTCGGAAATGATATTTTGAAATGATAACTTACCCTGTTTTTGTCTAAATTTATGCTCAATTTCCTTTATTTTATCTGTAATATTATATTTACGCTTCTTTATGTGGATAGTATTTTGTGTTTTTCTTTTAGATAGTATTGACTCTAAGGCTAAAATGAGCTCGGGAAAATGATTTTTCTGATATTGATCTTCGCTTTCAACTTTGGAATTTAAATAGGTTAAATATATATCCCCTTGCCTTATTGCTTTGTTTTCAAATATGTTGATTAACGATTGATATCTTTTATATTCTCTCCAATATTCCTCTTTTAATCTTAAGTCATCAGTATTATCCTGAATATCTTCATCCGGCTCTTTCTGTTGCCCTGGTAATAACAGATTAGATTTCCAAAAAATAAGAGCAGATATTGCAACCAGGAAATCAGCAACTACATCCAAATCAACGTTCTCCGGCCGTAATAATATCATATATGCCAGGTACTGTTCAATAATCTCAAGCAAAGAAATCCCACCTAGATCTACTTCTTCATCTCTTACCTTGACAGATAATTGCTGAACATAATTTGTTAATTGTTCAATTTTATTATTTTCTAAATCATTTTTAATCATTCATAATCAATTTTCATTGCTTGTCTGACAGCATGCAATGTTTGCCCGGCAACTTTTCTTGCCTCTTTACTTCCCTCCACAAGGATATTCCATACTAACTTAGGATTTTTCTCATAAAATTTTCTTTTTTCTCTGAAAGGCTGAAATGACTGTATCAAAACCTCTGCTAATCTTTTTTTACAGGCAACACATCCCAATTTAGCTTTTCGACAATCATTTTCTATTTCAGGCAATTCATCCTTATTGAATATTTCATGATACTTAAAAACTACACAGACTTCAGGATGACCGGGATCTGATAATCTTATTTTTTCCGGATCTGTTAGCATGGAAAGGACTTTACTTTTTATCTCTTCCGGTTGATCAGATAAACTGATATCATTGTTAAGGCTTTTACTCATTTTTTTACCATCAGTGCCAGGAATCTTAGGAGTATGTGATAACTTAAGTTCCGGGATAGGAAATACAGTTTTATAAAGATTATTAAAACGTCTTCCTATTTCTCGAGCCAACTCAACATGAGGAGATTGATCTTCTCCAACCGGGACAGCATTTGATTTATAAATTAAAATATCAGCAGCCATGAGAACTGGATACCCAAGCAAACCGTATCCTATATTCTCTTTCAAACCAAGATCCCTTACCTGTTCTTTTAATACAGGGTTTCTTTCTAACCAGGCCAATGGTGTAATCATTGATAACAGTAAATGTAGTTCGGCATGTTCCGGTACCTGGGATTGAATTAATAAAGTGCTTTTATCAGGATCAATGCCAGCACTTAGCCAGTCTATAACCATCTCTATCATATTGTCTTTCATCATAGCTGTATCAGCGTATCCGGTAGTAAGTGCATGCCAGTCTACCACACCATAAAAACACTTATATTCGTTTTGTAATTGAACCCAATTGGTCAACGCCCCAAAATAATTTCCGATATGGAGTTTGCCAGTCGGCCTCATGCCACTGAAGATAACACTTTTCATGTAGAGTCTTGCCCCCTTTGTTAATTGTAATATTATAAAGATAGATTTGTGTATTACCTTTTCTATACAAATAGTCTGAAAAGGTAATACACTATTGGAAATATTATCTTACCAACAAAACCAGTCCATATCAACAATAACAATATTATCATACCGTAGGTATGATTTAACTTGGCATATTGCTGAGCCCATTTGGGCGGTAATATTCCCAACAGGATATGATGTCCATCCAATGGTGGAATGGGTATAAGATTAAAAATTGCTAAAGCCAAATTAATTAGAACTCCTGTTTGTAAAAAAACGAACCATCCCCGAATAAATGTTAACATAAGATCTGGTAAATGATTCAAATAATTTAATAAAATATTTTGTAATAAAACATCGTTTACTCTTAATAATATTGCAAACAAAAATGCTATTACGATATTAGAAAAAGGACCAGCAAAAGATACTTTAATCATATCTTGTTTTGGATGTCTCAGATTACCATAGTTGATAGGAACCGGTTTTGCCCATCCAATACGAAAGATAAGAAGCATTAGCGTCCCTATTGGATCAAGATGCGCGATAGGGTTTAATGTTAATCTTCCGGCCAATTTTGCTGTATTATCCCCATAATAATAAGCAACAAAGCCATGGGCATATTCATGAACAGTAATGGCAATTAAAACTGCGGGTAAACTCCATAATATCTCAAAAATATTGTCTAACATTATTTAAATAATTCCTTTTTTAATCAATTTTCTGACAAATGCTATTTCTTCATCTCTGCTTTTTAATATCCCATTTAATTGCAGATAAAAGACTAATTTTAATATTTTAGCATAAATGGGGCTGGGTTCCATTCCTATTTGAGTTAAATCATGTCCGGATATATGAACAGTTGTTTTCTTGTAACTATTTAAATATTTTTCAATACGATCGACAATCAGCTTGTTTTTTTGACTTTCCAATAAAATAACTAATAATAGTTCATTAGGTTTATCTTTCAAATAATAATATAAATTACTTGGTTCGATAATCACTTGATTCAATACGTAAATTGTTTTATCTTTTTCTTTAATCATGGCTTTCAGTTTGTTAACGGCTTTTTCTCTTAGTTCAATCCTTTTTCTAATTTGCTTGATATCTAATTCTGATAACTGCAAAAGGTAATACAAATACAAAATACTTTTATTCATATACTCACCGGGAAATTTACTATACCATACAGTTAGCATTGATTCTATTTGAATATACTTTTCAATTACGTTGGGCTTTAAGGTTAAATTCGGAATAATTCCTGACAGAATATCCAATTGATCCATCCTCTTTAGCACTTTTATTGGTTCTTTTTCCTGTAATATAATTAAAAATTCCTCACTAAGTCTTTTTTTTCTGATACGCGAAACCAATCCTTCTTTTACTGCTTTTTTAAGGAATTTTTCGGTTGATTCTTCAATCATAAAATCATATCGCTGTTCAAATCGAGCGGCCCTAATGATACGTGCGGGATCTTCTGTAAAACTCAAGCTATATAAAATTCTTATTTTTTTTAATTCCAAATCCCTTTTGCCACCAAAAAAATCAAGCAGTTTTCCAAATTTATTCTGATTTAGCTGTATTGCCATTGCGTTTATGGTGAAATCTCTACGATACAAATCTTTCTTTATGGAAGCAAATTCAACTTCCGGTAATGCAGCCGGGTACTCATAAAATTCTCGTCTTGCAGATGCAAAATCAATTTTCAATCCATTAGGTAGTACTACAACTGCTGTCTTGAATTTTTTATGATGTCTTATTTTTCCTTTTACCTGATAACAAAAATAATGTGCAAAGCGAATAGCGTCTTCTTCAATCACAATATCAAGATCCAAATTTGGTATTCCTAAAAATAAATCTCTTACAATCCCTCCTACCATAAAGACAGAGTAACCTAAATCATCTCCAGTTTTCCCTATTTGGTGTAAAACATCCAGGATATTTTTAGGAAAATATTGCTGTATCAAGCTTTGAATTTTCTCTTTTCCGGCATCATATTTTCCGGTTCTTTGCTCAAATAAGGAATACGAATCCTTACTGATATCTTTTGCCCCGTATAAACTTCTAATTAAATCAGTCCTGGTAATAATTCCTTTTAATTTACCGTTATCGCTTAGAACTAAAACCCTACCAACATCATATTTAATCATTAGCTCTTGGACTTCCAATATCGGCGTTGTTAAATTGACACTGATAATATTCTCAGACATATAAACATCAACTGTTTCTTTTTCATAGCGATGGTGTTTGGCTTTATATATTTCCTGTCTGGTAATAATGCCCACCAATTTTCCCTTATCTACCACCGGAAAACCATTATGTCCATAACGCAACATAATCTTTGAGGCTTCTTCAATGGAAGTATTGACATCGAGAGTCTTAACCGGGCTGGTCATAATATTTTTTGCCAGAGTTTCTGATTCTATATGGTTATCTAATATATCTTTAATCTTGTTTTCCGTTTCCAGCAGGGAAAGTTTCCGTACTACTGCCGATGCAGCCTGAGAATGACCCCCACCCCCGATTTCTTTTAGAATTTCCCCTACATTAACTGAGTTACGGTTGCTTCTGCCCACAACATATATTCTGTTTTTCATCTTTACAAAAACGAATATAATATCACTATTGACTATTTCGATCAATTTATGAGTTACAAGAGCCAATCCCTCAATATATTGCTCTGTCATGCTTTTTGCAAAGACCACACTGACACCCTTGCAGTAAGATTCTTGGGAAGATGAGATGAGTTGATTTAATAAGTCTTTTTGCTGTGAATTCAGTCCAATATTGGTAAATTTGTTAACTGTTCTTAAGTTTACACCGATGGAAAAAAGATGGCTCAATACATCAATATCTTCTTTTGTTGTAGTGGAAAAAGTTAGTGATCCAGTATCTTCATATATTCCCAGGGCAAACAAAGTTGCTTCTAAAGAGTTAATAGCAATATCTTTTTTGATTATTTTTTCTAATAAAATCGTGGTAGCAGCTCCTACCTGTTTTACTATGCTCATATCTGCCCTGATATCATTTTCTGTGGATGGATGATGATCATATATATTAATTTTTAAGTTATTACGTTTCAGCAAAAATTCAAATGGACCAATTCTTTCTTTTTGTCTGGTATCAACAATAATCAATTCTGATACTTTTAACATATCGATATCCTTTAATGATGATATGCTCAAAGCATTGCCATACAAAGAAAGAAATTTGCGAACATTTTCTTCAACGGCACCAGGGAAAACAGCCAAAGCATCCGGATATATTTTTTTAGCGGCAATCATGGAGGCAAGGCAATCAAAGTCAGCACTGGTATGACCAATAATTACTTTCATAACATTTTTGTTCCATCAAATTAAACTTCTATAATCATACTATTCTATAGTCAGAATCAATTCAGCAATATATTTATCCGCCGCTTACCATATCATAGCTCTTCAGGGTTTACAATTTTCTTTTTAAATAAATATCACACCCGCATAGCGGGTGGCTGTAAGAACCTCTAAAAGAGGCTTAACTTTTATTAGCCAGTTTTTTCTTATGCTCTTCTTCACTTGACCTCTTATCTATCTTTTAAACCATTCTTTCCAGGATAGGCAAGGGGAAAGGAATGCTATCAATAGTCCGGTAAAGGTGTTTCTTAGAAAAGCACTCGGGAAAATGTATTTAACTCAGCTTTGTTAGCCCATGTTGGTCAACGATAGCCAATATTAAGGGTGTATCTTTTGGCTTTTGGTCAACAATATGGAAGGAATTCTCAACTTTATTTTTTACCATCTGCATTTTCTTTTCATCATTATAATACAAAGTTGCCAAAACTTCGTTTTCTTCCACCCAACAACCTATTTTCTTTTTTAAAATAATTCCTACCGATAAATCAACCTTGTCGTCTTTTTTTTCTCTGCCTGCTCCCAGGAGCATGGAAGCCTCACCAATCATACGTGCCTGGACTTTTTTTATATAACCTTTTTTGCACGAATAAATTTTTGTTTGAAACTTTGATTTGGGAAGTGAATCAGGATTTTCTATTTGCCTTACATCGCCATTTTGGCTTTTTACCATTTCTTTCATCTTCCTCAAAGCTTCACCATTGCCTATGGCTTCCTCCAGCAAGTTCATTCCCGCTGGTAATTCTTTAACGATACCCCCTGCAATCAACATATATGAGCCTATAAAAAGGCATAACTCTCTCAAATCATCAGGACCTTGATTGTTTAATAAACTGATAGCCTCCTGGATTTCCAGTGAGTTTCCAATTGCATATCCCAGAGGTTGCTCCATGGAAGAAATAATCGCATACGTTCTTTTATTATTATTTTCCCCGATATTTACCATGGTTTTAGCCAAGGAAACAGCATCAGAGAAATGTTTTAGGAATGAGCCGTTACCAAAGGTAACGTCTAAAACGAAGGCATCTGCTCCACCGGCAATCTTTTTACTCATGATACTACTGGCAATAAGAGGAATACTGTCGATTGTTCCAGTGACATCCCTTAAAGCATAGAGTTTTTTGTCTGCAGGTGCAAGATTAATATTAGCACTAATAATAGATACATTTATCGCTTTAACAATTTTAATAAACCTATCTAGAGAGAGATCTGTTTGAAAACCAGCAATGGATTCTAATTTGTCAATTGTGCCACCGGTATGCCCTAAACCCCGTCCAGAGATTTTAGGTACTGATAGACCGGTAGCGGCAACCATGGGTAATAATGCCAGAGTCGTTTTATCTCCAACCCCTCCTGTGCTATGCTTGTCAACCTTTTTTCCAGATATTGAACTTAAATCTAACACTTTCCCGGATTTGGCCATGGCCATGGTTAGATCATTAATTTCCTGCTCGGTCATTCCGTTAAACCAAATAGTCATGAGAAAAGCTGACATCTGATAATCTGGTATGCTATCCTGTAAATAACTGTCGATAACATATTGTATTTCTCGGGTTGTTAATTCCTTATTCTTCTTTTTTTTCTCAATCATTCCAATCATATTCATGATATAAGCGATAAACCTTTTCCATCAGCATTAAACTTTGTTTGAGCCTATTATAAAAATAAAGGAATAAAAACCAAAGATACAATGGACATTATCTTTATCAATATATTCATAGAAGGACCTGCAGTATCTTTAAGGGGATCGCCTACTGTATCCCCAATTACACCCGCCTGATGCGCCGGTGAATTTTTACCGCCGTAATTTCCTTTTTCAATATATTTTTTAGCATTATCCCAGGCACCACCGGCATTAGCCATCATAATGGCCAGAAAGACACCTACTACTACCGAACCCAGTAAGAGTCCTCCCAAAGCCTCAGGCCCAAGTAAAATACCAACAAGAATGGGAACTACAATAGCCAGCAAACCCGGTATAATCATTTCTTTCAGCGCTCCCTTAGTGCTTATATCAACACATTTTTCAGGCTCTGGTTTGGCAGTACCTTCTTTTAACCCGGGGATTTCTTTAAATTGTCTTCTTACCTCTGCAATCATTAGTGAAGCCGTTTTACCAACAGCTTCAATGGTTATAGAAGAAAACAGAAATGGCAATATACCACCAATAAATATTCCAATAATAACCATAGGATCAGTAATGCTAATCATGGTTAATTCTACGGATTTGCTATAAGCAGAAAACAAAGCAAGTGCAGTCAAGGCGGCTGAACCAATAGCAAACCCCTTCCCAATAGCTGCTGTTGTATTTCCTACGGCATCCAAAGAATCCGTAATTTTCCGTACCTCTGGCTTCAAACCTGCCATCTCTGCAATGCCTCCAGCATTGTCTGCAATCGGGCCATAGGAATCGACTGATACTGTCATTCCAACAATGGAAAGCATTCCAACTGCTGCAACAGAAATACCGTACAACCCTGCAAAATAATGAGATATATAGATGGCAACCGTAATGATAATAACGGGTATTGCTGTACTTTTCATTCCTACAGCCAAACCCTGAATAATGGTTGTAGCGGCACCGGTCAAGGATGCCTTCGAAATATTCTTAACCGGAGCATAATCGTATGAGGTATAATATTCCGTTGTCAGGCCGATTACGACACCAGCAATCAAGCCTGAAATGGTGGCAAAGAATATGGCAATATTTCCAAACAATGTATAGGATAAAAACAAAGAAGCTATCATTACCAAGGCACCACTAAGGTAAGTCCCTAAATTTAATGCTTTATGAATACTCTTATCATCCTTTGGAGATATGAAAAAAGTAGCGATAATTACTGAAATAATTCCGCAAGAAGCAAGAATTAAAGGATAAATAATATAATTAATTGATTCATATAATAGACTACCCAAAATCATGCAGGAAAGAATGGAACCTACAAAAGATTCAAATAAATCAGCTCCCATCCCTGCTACATCTCCAACATTATCACCTACATTGTCCGCAATAACGGCTGGATTCCTGGGATCGTCTTCCGGAATTCCTGCTTCAACCTTACCAACTAAATCTGCCCCTACGTCTGCTGCTTTGGTGTAAATACCACCACCAACTCTGGCAAATAAGGCAATAGAACTTGCTCCCAGTGCAAACCCGTTGATTAAATTGGGATCTTCATAAAAGTAGTATAAAACACCTAATCCAATCAGACCAAATCCGGCAACAGACATGCCCATAACAGCACCACCGGAAAAAGCAACGGTTAATGCTTTACTTAATCCTGATTCCTGGGCAGCAAAGGTTGTCCTGGTATTAGCCTTGGTAGCTATTTTCATTCCGATAAAACCGGCCAATGCCGAGCATAAAGCCCCAAAAACAAACGAGATACCTGTCACATTGCCTCTAACCCAGACAATAATAAATGCAACGACAGCTACAAAAATGATTAAGAAAGAATATTCTCTCTTTAGAAAAGTCATCGCACCCTTTTCGATGGAACGCGATAACTGTTTCATTAATTCGTTCCCTTCCTTTTCTAACATAACCCGTCTCGCCAATATTATGGCATATAGCAACGCAATTACGCCACTCAAGATTACCAATAGTTTTAATATTAACATTTTTACTTAACTCCTTTGCTAATTAATAAAGACTTTAAATTAACGCTGTCTGAACTAAATGGTGCAAAAAAAACAGATATTCCCAATACAATCAATTTTATTTTATCACAATTAAAATTACAAGGTGGTTTCCCAGATTGTTAGATTGGAAGGAAACCACCATTATTCTTTGTATTTTGTGAATTTTGTTGTAATTATTATTTTTTTAATTATTTTTTTCTTTTAGTACAGCTTGAGCGGCAGCCAATCTGGCAATTGGTACTCTAAAAGGGGAACAGCTTACATAATTTAGTCCTACTTGATGACAAAATTCCACGGAATGTGGTTCTCCGCCGTGTTCACCACAAATACCAACTTCTAAATCGGGATTCGTTTTTCTACCTAATTCTACTCCCATCTGTACCAGTTTGCCGACGCCTTCGGTATCGAGTACTTCAAAAGGATTTTCTTTTAAAATTCCTTCTTCTACATACTTCAATAAGAATTTACCTTCTGCATCATCTCGACTGATACCAAAAGTGGTCTGTGTTAGATCATTAGTACCAAAGGAGAAAAATTCTGCATACTCAGCGATTTCATCTGCTGTTAATGATGCTCTCGGTAATTCAATCATGGTACCGACTTTATATTCCAGTTTAATTTTCTGTTCTGCCAGAATTTCATTCGCCAACTGTTTTGTTTTATCATAAATAGGTTTTAGTTCATTGACATGACCCACTAAGGGTATCATAATTTCCGGTTTGATATCAATACCTTGTTTCTTTAGTTCTACACTTGCTTCAATAATCGCCTTTACTTGCATATCATAAATTTCAGGGTATAACAATCCTAACCGACATCCCCTTAAACCAAGCATGGGATTCATTTCCTGCAACATTCTGATTCGATCTAAAATCTTTTCTTCCTTTTCCAATTCTTCTTTATTTTGTGGCTTCTGTAATCTTAATGTGGTTACTTTAACCAGTGTTTCTTCAAAATTTGGTAAGAATTCATGCAAAGGGGGATCCAGCAAGCGAATAATGACTGGTAATCCCTGCATTGCCTTTAGTATGCCTACAAAATCATCTTTCTGCATCGGCAGTAATTTTTCCAATTCTTTTTCTCGAGATTTTTTGGTATCAGAAATAATCATAGCCTGAACAATAGGTAATCGTTCAGGAAGCATGAACATATGTTCTGTTCTACATAAACCAATTCCCTCTGCTCCTAAATCTCTGGCTTTTTGAGCATCTTCCGGAGTATCGGCATTGGCATAGACACCTAATTTTCTAATATCATCAGCCCAGGAAAGAAAAAGTTCAAACTCTTCACTCATCTTTGGCTCAATCATAGGAACTTTTCCTGCAAATACATCACCGATTCCACCATCAATGGTAATATAATCCCCCTTTTTGAAGGTCTTTTCCTTAGCAACAAAAATCTCTTTTTTTAAATTAATGTTGATATCACTACAACCGGCAACACAAGGCATACCCATTCCTCTCGCTACTACGGCCGCATGGCTGGTCATTCCACCACGGCTGGTCAAAGTTCCTTTTGCTGCAACCATTCCATGTATATCATCCGGTGTTGTTTCAGTTCTAACTAGTATAACATCTTCTCCGTTTTTTCCCATTTCTTCTGCTTCATCAGCAGTAAAGACAACTTTTCCGGATGCTGCACCGGGTGAAGCTGGTAATCCTTTGGCAATGGACTCAATATCAGCTTCAGGATCAATCCTGCGATGAAGTAATTGATTAAGTTGCATCGGTTCAATTCTTGCAACCGCAGTTTCCTTATTGATAACTCCCTCATTAACCATATCGACAGCAATTTTTAATGCTGCTTGAGTGGTACGCTTACCTGTTCGGGTTTGCAAGAGATAGAGTTTCCCTTTTTCAATGGTAAATTCATAATCCTGGACATCTTTGTAATTATCTTCAAGTATTTTTACACTCTTTATTAATTCATGATAAACTTCGGGTAGGTCATTTTTTAATTCATCCAGGGGTTTAGGTGTTCTTGTGCCAGCAACTACATCCTCGCCCTGGGCATTCAGGAGATACTCACCGTAATTTTCTTTTTTACCTGTGGAGGGATTTCGGGTAAAGCCTACCCCTGTTCCGGAATCATATCCCATATTTCCAAATACCATTTCCTGAATATTTACTGCTGTTCCCAAATCATTTGGAATCTTGTGAATCCTTCGATAGGTGATTGCTCGTTTGTTATCCCAGGAACTGAAAACAGCCTCCATGGCCATATTTAGTTGTTGTTGAGGGTCATCAGGAAATTCTTTTCCAGTTTCCTTTAAAACCAGGGCCTTATACTGTTTGACCATTTCTTTTAAACCTTCTAGGTCAATATCGGCGTCAATTTCTACTTTTTGCTTTTCCTTAACACTTTCCAATATTTGCTCGAAATTCTCACCCTTGATGCCCATTACTACATTGCCAAACATTTGGATAAATCTACGATAACTATCATAGACAAATCTTTCATCATTCGTTTTTTTGTGAATGGCTTGCATTGTATCTCCATTTAATCCCAAATTCAGGACAGTATCCATCATCCCGGGCATGGAAATGGCAGCTCCTGAGCGAACAGAAACTAAAAGGGGATTTTCGGAATCTCCCAATGTCTTGCCACTTTTTTCTTCTAATTTCTTCATGTTTTCCTTAACCTGTTCTTGCATACCTGCTGGAAACTTTTTGTTACCTTTGGTATATTCGATACAGGCTTCTGATGTAATAGTAAATCCCTGGGGTACGGGTAAGCCCATTTTTGTCATCTCTGCCAAATTGGCTCCCTTTCCACCCAATAGTCTTTTCATGTCTTTATTGCCTTCATCAAAAAAATAAACATATTTTTTCATTTTTTATGATTCTCCTTTTCTTATCTATTTTAGATTTATGTGCCTAAAAATATATATTTATATTTCTATCATTTTATTTATTTGCTTTATCTGTCATTTGAATTTCCCCTTGGCAAGTGCAATTTTTGATAAATCTGCCACAGAGTGATACATTTCAGTAATTTTTTTTAATAAAGTCAACCGATTGTTACGGATTGATATATCTTCATCCATAACCAGAACATGATCAAAAAACGTATCTACCGGAACCGTCATCTCTTCCAGGTAATCAAATACTTTTTTATAATCATTCTGGGATATTGCTTGCTCTATCTCTTCTTTTGCCTCAAGGTATTGGTCATAAAGGAATTGTTCTTCCTTTTCCTGAAAGATTGAACAATCGATTGCAAAGACATCCGCATTCTTAGATAAGTTAAATGTTCGAGTAGCAGCGGTAATTATTTTCATAAATCCAGGTGTATGATAAGTTTCTTGAATCAGTTGGATTGGTGATAATGCCTCTATGATGTTTTTTGGTCTCTTTATTAAGACAGCATCGATTACATCATACCTATAACCTTTCTCAAGAAGCAAATGCCGAAACCGTTGTAAAATAAAATCCTTAATATTATTTCTCAGGTTTTCACTATCAATCTTTTTCTCTAATTGTTCTGCATTGTCTTTAAGCAATTGCCTTATATTAAAATCAATTATATCATCAAGGGAGAAATTAATGCTTTTATTGAGAATGATATTCAGAATACCCAGAGCTTGCCTTCTTAAAGCATAGGGATCCTGGGAGCCATCGGGAATCATTCTATTCATAAAACAGGCTGTGATATTATCTAATTTATCTGTAATGCTCAAAATGCATCCGCTTAATGTTTTCGGTAAGTTATCATCTGAAAATTTTGGCAGATAATGTTCAAAAATAGCTATAGCCACCTGTTCACTTTCTCCCTGCAAGAGAGCATACTCCTTGCCCATTATGCCCTGCAGCTCAGGGAATTCCTTTACCATCTCAGAAACCAAATCAGATTTACATAATTGTGCGGATCTCTTCAATATTTGAGATACATGACTACTTACCTGCAGCATGTCTCCCATTTTTTCTGTTAAGTCAATCAGTCTCTCAACTTTATTATATATGCTGCCCAAGTTTTCCTGGTAAACAACACTCTTTAACTTTTTCAAATTCCTGTCCAGGGGTTTTTGATTGGAATCATCTGTCTTTTGATCTTCCTGGTAAAAAAATCTGGCATCTTCCAAACGAGCCCTTAATACCCTTTCATTCCCCTGAATAATAGTGTCTTTATACCTATTTTCATTCCCGTTAATTACAACCAGGAACAATGGTGATAAGTTTCCCGCTCCAGCATAGACCGGAAAATATTTTTGATGTTTTATCATCACTGCCTCTAATACTTCAGAGGGTAATTCCAGGTAATGTTTATCAAATTGTCCCAAAAGAACTCGCGGATATTCAACCAGATTTTTTACCTCATTCAGTAACATTTCAGCAACATGTTCTTCAGCGGAATGTTTTTCAATCATCCGTCTGATTTGATCATAAATGATATTCTTTCTTTTTTCAGGATCAATAATAATAAAACACTCTTCCATGATTTTAAAATAGTCATCAGTAGAATTTATTATGATTGATTCCGGGGAAAGGAGACGGTGACCGTAAGTAATCCGATCAGAATTAACTGTCTCTAATTTAAATGAAATAAGCTGTTCATTGTATAATGCCAATAGCCATCTTATTGGCCTGATAAAACGAAAAGAAGTATTATTCCAACGCATTGATTTGGGGAAATTTAAACTATTGATTAGCTTCAGGCAAAGTTCCGGTAACAATAACTCAGTCTTTTTCCCCTTAATTAACTTTTTGGCAAACACATACTCGCCTTTTTTTGTTTTTTCGGTAATTAATTCTTCTAATTTTAACTGGTTAGTTTGGGCAAATTTAAGAACAGGATTTTGAGGATTACCATCCATATCAAATGCAATGGATTTTGAAGGGCCTTTTACCTGCTGGAAAGTATTTTTCTGCTGTGAGTTAATATCTTCTATATAAACAATGAATCGCCTGGGTGTACCGTAGGTTTGAACCTTAGCACATTCAATTCGGAGCTGTTGTAATTCCCTTAAAGCACAATTTTTTAAATCCTTTAATGCCTTATCAATATAAAGTGAAGGTACTTCTTCAATACCTATTTCTAAAATGACCTTATTCATCTGCTATTCCTCTTTTAGTAAAGGATATCCGAGTTCTTCTCTTTTTTCAATATACTGTTGAGCACATAACTTGGCTAATTCTCGGACCCTTGTGATATAGCCTGTTCTTTCTGTAACGCTAATTGCACCCCTGGCTTCCAACAAATTAAAAGTATGAGAACATTTCAAGGTATAATCATAGGCTGGAATGGGTAATTTTTTTAAAACAAGTTGTTTTGCCTCTTTTTCAAAAATCTTAAATAGATAAAAAAGCATTTTAATATCTGCTTCTTCAAAATTATATCTGGATTGCTCGACTTCAATTTGATGTTGAATTTCACCATAGGTAATATTGTTACTCCAAAGTAAATTATATATATTATCTATCTGCTGAACTACCATAGCCAGCCTTTCTATACCATATGTTATCTCGATGGGTATAGGGGATAAATCGATACCACCAGCCTGTTGAAAATATGTAAACTGAGTAATTTCCAGTCCATCCAGGACTACTTCCCAACCTAACCCCCACGCACCTAAAGTTGGTGCTTCCCAATCACCTTCCATGAATCGAATATCATGTTCTGCCCTACTTATTCCAATTTTCTCTAAACTTTCTAAATACAAATCCTGAATATCCACCGGGGAGGGTTTAATAATAACCTGAAATTGATAATGCTGCTGAACGCGATTGGGGTTTTCACCATAACGTCCATCAGCAGGCCTCCTGGAAGGTTCAACATAGGCAGTTTTCCATGGTTCCGGACCAAGAACCCTTAAAAAAGTAGCCGGATTCATGGTACCAGCGCCTACTTCAGTGTCATAGGGAGTTAGAATAACACAACCCTTTTCACTCCAATACTTTTCTAAATTAAAAATAATTTCTTGTATATTCAAATGGGTAACCCTTTTCTTATATAAATAAAATCCCTCTCCATTGAATGATTATCTTTTTTTATCAGTAACCTATTGAGAGGGACTCAATATCTTAATAAATATAGCAAAATCATATGGTGATGTCAAAAAAAAGTAAGTCATCGTAAAAAAGATAAAATCAATAGCATGTAATTATAGTAAACCATTTCCTGCTATTCAATTGATTTCAATTTATTTAAAAATTGTTTACTACGATTTTCAATCTCAAAGTGATATGACATATACTGATCTGTAATTTTGATCAATTCATTTAGCCCGGATTGAGTAATTTTTTTGTTATGAATCAGCTGTAAAT
>CAYSAA010000106.1:0-2672 GCA_964428905.1 uncultured Atribacterota bacterium | reverse complement strand
AAACAATCACCATATGTGGAGGTGGAAATGCTTCTCATGCACTCATACCAGTCCTTCGTAAAAAATTCGATGGAAATATCAATCTTTTCCTTCCTTTTCAGAATGAAGTTATCAAATTTAATGATTTAATAACTAATAACGGTATAATTAATGCTACTTTTGGTTCTAAAACATTTTCTGGTAGCCCGAGCAAAGCAAGTAATGTTCCGGATGAGGTATGTGCTGATGCTGAGTTGATTCTTTTACTATTACCTGCCTTTGCCCATGAGTCTATTCTTAAAGAAATTACCCCCTTTGTTAAAAAAAATACTATTATTGGAGCAATTCCCTCACGAGGTGGTTTTGAATTTTCTTCATTAAAAATTCTTAAGGCAAATAAACAGGAAGGTATTAAGATTTTTGGTATGCAAACACTTCCCTGGGCTTGTAGAATTAAAAAGTATGCTAGTCGAGTTGAAATTCTTGGTCAAAAAGACTCAATTGGCTTAGCTACCTTCCCTCATGAAAATGTTTTCGAAATAACAAAAACTTTAACCAATCTACTCTCAATTAATATTAAACCATTACCCAATATGCTGACTCTTACTTTAGCGAATATCGGTCAGATTGTTCATCCCGGAATCATGTATGGTCTTTTTAAAGGAAATATAACCAAAAAATATACAAAAACAGAAATTCCCTTATTTTATCAGGGAGTAACCAAAGAAATTGCCCAAATAGTGGCAGAAATGAGTAATGAGATTCTTATTTTAACCAGAGAACTTAAAAAAAAGTTTGAAAACATTGATTTAACCAATGTTCTGAGTTTAAAAGAATGGCTTCTTAGTTCTTATGATAACTCAATTATAGATAAAAGTACTTTAGAAACCTGTTTTGTTACTAATCGTGCTTACCAGGGATTATATGCACCTATGAAAGAGGTAGGGAATGGATATTTTCTTCCGGATTTTCAATCACGTTACTTAACAGAGGATGTTCCATATGGATTGGTAGTTACCAGAGCAATTGCTCAATTAGCTGAAGTGAAGACGCCTATCATTGATGAAGTGATTTTAACAGCTAGTAAGTGGATGGATAAGGAGTATGTAGTGAATGGATATTTAAACGGGAAAGATATCAAGGAAACCAGGATTCCTCAAAACTATGGAATTCATTCTTTAGAAGAACTTATTAATTTATAAAAAATATTTTTGTATCTAAAAAGGAGAGATGTTGAGATGCATGAATCGACAAAAAAGAGAAGAGTATTAAACTGTTCAATGGATCCCTGTGTTCATACCTTGGGAGTGGAAAGATTTGCCGAGTGGTTAGAAAGCAAGGGAATAGGTTATATTGCTATTAAATTAGGGCCAGCAGTTTCTATTGATGAATTGATAGATAAGATTAGAGAATCAAAGGCAGAAGTAGTTTCTTTCAGTTATCGTTTGGGAGATCTTCATGTTGATGAAATTATTGAAGAACTAATAGAGAAGGTATATAAATTCGGTCTCGAAACAGAGAAAAGCGGAATACGGTATTGTTTTGGCGGATTAAGAATAGCAGCAAATTTAGTAAGGGCGATGACTGGTGTTCAGATCTTAGAAGATAAATTTTCTCCCCCGGAAGGTAGACATTTTAATTTAGAAAAAATTGCTCAAAAATATAAAAACAAAGAAAAGTTTCAGGGTTTTTTCGAATTGATAGTTGACGATTATGCAAGCATGGAAGAGTTGGAATATTTTGCTCAGAAAAAGGCAATAATTGCTAAGGAAGAGATAAAATGGTCAGACGACCTGTTAGAAAGGATAAAACAGGTACGACAGTTAGAAAATAGACCTATTATTCGAGCTCATATTGGAGCAGCAGCAGAAACAATTGAGCCTACCGTAGAAGGAACCAGAAAATTAAGCGAATCTGGAGCATTGGAAATTGTGTCTTTAGCACCGGACCAGGCTAGTCAAGCATTTTTAGCAAAATTTGTTCGGGGAGAAGAAGACCCTGAGAAATATCGCAGAGGAGAAGGTGGTGCTCCCATCAGAAGCAAAGAGGATTTAAGGAGATTAAAAGAGGCAACTCAATTTGGGAATTATCCAATGATAAGAATATATTCAGGAACTGATGAATTAGTGGAGTTGGCAAAAATATTCGAGGAAACCTTGCATATGCCTTTTCCAGCAGTGCCCATATTTTTTTATAATCGCTTGGACGGAAGAGGTCCCCTGTCTATATTGGATGGCATTAATGAACATTTTAATACTATGCGCTGGTGGGCTTTAATAGAAAAACCTTTAGAAGTTAATGATCCTCATCAATGGCAACTACGTAGGTGTTCAGACGATATGTATGTAACAGATCATATCTTATGTGGAATTATTGCTCTAAAGATGGGTATAAAAAATTATGTAATGCAACTTATGTTTGATTTACCTCCGGAAATAAATCCCCGGTATGATTTAGCTAAAATGAAAGCCGCATATGAATTAATTGATCCATTAACTGAGCATTTTGATTTTAATATTATTAAGGAAACCCGTGGTGGACTTTCCAGTTTTCCACCCAATTTAGATAAAGCGAAAAGTCATTTAAGCATGACTGTTTACTGGCAAATGTTTATGGAACCGGATATTGTCCATGTTGTCAGTTACTGTGAAGCTCATCATGATGCCAAAGCGGAAGATATTATTGCCAGTTGC
>CAYSAA010000105.1:0-6525 GCA_964428905.1 uncultured Atribacterota bacterium | reverse complement strand
TTTTTAAAGAAAACAATTTAACTATAAATCAAACCAATATGAATCATCTCTACGATAAATATCTTTTGGAAGATGGCCGGTATAAGCTGAAAATATTTTCAGGAATTTTTAATAAATGAAAAAAAACCTACGGTTCCATATATCTAAAAGGATTGATAGGTTGTGTCAATAGTGGGGTATATCATTGAAAAATAACATTTTAATTATACAATCATCTGATCAGTCAGGATAGTTAAACAACTTTCTTTATGCCAGAATCATAACATATGGCCATGGGAACACTTGTGATATTAAAATACGCAATGGATAATTTATAATATTCTATCTTAAGAAAACAATTAGGTCTTGCATTTGACATGTGATTAATTAGTAAAATTTAAACTTATTATATACAAGATAACTTCAAGCTGATTTCAAATTTGGAAGGTGATACTTATGGAAAACATAGATTTTTATTTTGATGAATATTCAACCGTAGAGATGGAGAAACGCTCAGAAGAATTTTATTTAGAAATGAAAAAGAGAAGATCAGTCCGTCAATTTTCAGATCGACCAGTACCACGTAAAGTGATAGACAATTGTATCCGCACAGCAGGAACAGCGCCCAGTGGAGCCAATATGCAGCCCTGGACTTTTGTAGTTGTAGGCGATCCAAAAATTAAAAAGCAGATTCGTCAAGAAGCTGAAAAGGCAGAGAGGGAATTTTATCATAACAAAACCAACCCAAATTGGCTAGAAGATTTGAAGCCTTTAGGGACTAATGAAAACAAGCCTTTTTTAGAAGTAGCACCTTATCTTATTGTTATTTTTGCTCAGCGTTATAGTTTTTTGCCAGATGGAAATAAAAGAAGTCATTATTATGTTAATGAATCTGTAGGAATATCTACTGGCCTACTTCTATCAGCATTACACCATGCAGGATTAACTTGCTTAACCTATACACCCAGTAAAGTGGGTTTTATTAATCAGATTTTATCTCGTCCTTCTAATGAAAAGCTTTTTTTAATCATGGTAGTTGGATATCCCGATAAAAATGCTGCCATACCTAGAATTGATAAAAAATCACTACAAGAGATCATTAATTTTATTTGAAAGAACATATCTTTTTTTCTGTTTGACATCTTTTCTACAATTATTTAAAAGGAGTATTTGTGGCCTGAAGGGAAGATCAATATAAAGCTATGGGGTCTGGTCTTCACAGGCCTGGATACCATAACATTTTATAACCCTTAAATAATGAGGTATAATGAAAAAAAATATATGTCTATTCTTATTTAACACCTATAAACCTATTGTCAAGAGAAAGAATTCACCGGATTAAGATTACCAGCAAACAATATGAAAGAGTAAAGTAATTCATGAGACATGTCATTCATTCAACCTGGAAGAAGGAACAGATAAATTTAAAAAGTCAAATTAAAGGAAAATATGGAAATACCAGTAAAGAAAAATCTGAATGTCCCTCAAAGCTTTGCTCTACCAATGATAAAAAGAGAACCGATTATTAAATTTTCAACCCAGGATAAAAACGTTTCTCCGAATCCTGCCTTAGATGAAACAGTCTATATTGATATTTTGAAAATATGCCACGAACTCGGCACTGAAATAGAGAGGCATCCGAGCATTTATTTTTCCAAGCATGAAGAGGATTTAAGGAATCTTTTCCTGATGTTCTTGTCCCCTCATTTTAAAAGTGTTTCAGGTAAAACGTTTGATACATCCGGGAATTCAGATATCGTCATTCCATACCAAAATTCCAATGTGTTTGTGGCTGAATGTGAAGTATGGAAAGGAATTAAGGCATTTTATAAAGCAATTGAACAGGTACTGTCAAATTGCACTTGGCATGATACAAAAACTGCCATTTTATGTTTTATTCAAAATAAATATTTGTTACCTGTTTTAGATCAAATAGAGAACAAAACATCGAAACACAGCTGCTTTGTGAAAAGTAGGGGGAAATTATTTAACAGCTGGTTTAATTTCGAGTTTCACTTGCCTCATGATACTTCCCGAAGGGTAGTACTTGCTGTTTTATGTTTTTATCTTCCGGAAATTACAAAATAAATATTTGTCAAAATTTGATCTAGGAAGAAAAATTTTAGAATTGTTATACAATGAATATCATCTAAGATCATTTTTAATCTGAGTTTCCATCATTTACAGTATATGTTTTTTATTTCCAACTTGGAGAAGATTCGCAAATACGTTGTCTCTAAGTTATAAACTTGGTATCTTTTTTTAATTAAAGACACATTAATTGTGTTAGCATTAATTCGATTTGGCTTTAAACCGCTTGGGCAGATCATTATGGATTTCTTGAATCTTAGGTAAAAAGGGTTACTATGCTATAATAAGAAAAACCAAAGGAAATGTAAGAATTTATGAATCTTAAAGAATATCAGGAAAAACGGGATTTTAAAAAGATCACTGAACCCGAAATTTCCAGGGAGAAGAAAGAGAAATACCGAAATCTTTTTGTCATTCAAAAACATGAAGCTTCTCGATTGCATTACGATTTCAGGATTGAAATTGACGATGTGCTGGTTTCCTGGGCTGTGCCCAAGGGCCCTTCAACTGACCCCAAGGAGAAAAGATTAGCCATTCGCACTGAGAATCATCCCCTGGAATATGCTGATTTTGAGGGAATCATTCCCGAAGACCAGTATGGCGGGGGGACCATTATAGTCTGGGACAGGGGGAGATACGAAAATCAACGGGATATCAGTATGTCTGAAGCGCTTAAGGATGGTAAACTTGAAATCTGGCTGAAAGGGCAAAAAATCCAGGGCGGTTATCACTTTATCCGCATGAAAAAACATAAAAAAGAAGATAATGAGCAATGGTTATTCATAAAAGCCAGGGATGATAACGCGGATGCCAGAAGAAATCCTGTCAGCACGGAACCTGAATCCGTTATCAGTAAGAAAATAAAGGAGTAATAAAATAAAGGGGTCAAATCTTTATCATTGACATAGGAAATACAACGAGGTCAGGGTAAATGTCATAAAATAATCTACCTGAAAAAAGTATACACACACCAAAGTCTTTCCAAAAAAAATGGTCAAAATATAGCAAGTTTATCATTAATATGTATTTATTTTATTTAATCTATTCAATTGTGAGATCTAATTTTAACATACCATGATTGGCAAAGATAAAAAAGGGCAATGAGATATAGGAGGTTTTAAAATGCCTAACCGAAAATATTTTGTCATTTTATTGTTATTGGGAATGATTCTTATAGCAGGTGCATGCACTTCACCTCCTTCAACTCCTACTACCTATACAATTACTGCTATTGGCGGAGAAGGTGGCCAAATTATACCAGAGGGGGAGATTACGGTAATTGAAGGAGGGGATCAGATTTTTACCATCAATTTCGAGGGGTGCTATCAGATTGATGATGTCCTGGTAGATGGTGTATCAGTCGGGGCCATGAATGAGTACACCTTCCAGGAAATCCATCAAAATCATTCCATCCAGGCTATATTTATCCCTTCCGGTCCAAAAGTATACAATGACGATACCGGAGTTGAGTATGTTGCCATTCAGACCGCTATCGATTCTGCTCTAGATGGCCAGACCATCATTGTTTGCCCTGGAACCTATACTGAAAACATCGTATTTGACGATAAGAATATCACCCTGCGAAGTATCAACCCGACAGATCCTGCTATGGTAGCAGCCACGATTATCGAGGCGAAAGACAAGGGCTCTGTAGTGAAATTTACAGGACACGATGAATCTATTCTTGAAGGATTTACGATACAAAAAGGATCTGCTTTCCACGGGGGTGGTATCTATGTTGGGGATAGTTCTCCGACCATCACTGGTAATATCATTCAAGGTAATACAGCATCATATGGTGGCGGAATTTACGTTGTTAGCACTTTTACTGTTGATATTAATAATAATACCATCATCTACAATACCGCGAACCTTAGTGGTGGCGGAATTTATGTGACTCGCTCCATTTCTACCTATATTATATTTAATATCATTAACCATAATATGGCAGCAGTTCGCGGTGGAGGAATTTATGTGGACAACTTAAGTGAACTTTTACCTGATGATGTACGCCCAGATGGTTGGGGCACTAGTGAGGAGAATATCCCAACTGTTGATCCACTTCTACCTGAGGAAGATGTTGTCTATATCATTGCAGGAAATGAATTTTTAGGAAACGAAAGCGGTTATCCTTTGGATTATGAGGAGGGTTCTCACGTCTATTTTAGCTGGTAATAAAAATTGAATGATACAGGAAGATGAGATAGGGGTCTTGTCTCTGCAAATTTTCCAAGCGTTATCATCAAAAAAGCTCTATGTTACAATACCATCTTTAGAAAAGATATTTTAAACAAATCATTCAAGGGAGATGAAAGCATACCAGGCAAACCAAAAGTATGATTATACCTTAAAAGAGATTGGGCGATATCTTGGATTGCATTATACGACCATAAGTAAGATTACCAAAAGAGTTGAAGATGAAGAAGAAAACTGATAATTCAAGATCTGAGTTTCCCATTATTACCTTCTGTTCGGGGAGCCAGCTAATTTTAGCCCTTCAGCATCCTGCTGAGAGGTTTTATTTATTTTCTTCTGCTAGAAAATAAAATTGATTTCATACAATTATTCAAGTATATTATAAGAAAATAGGAGAGGAGGGTTTAAACAATGAAGGTAATAACTATCAATGGTAGCCCCAGAGTAGAAAAGGGATATACTTCCCTGATTCTTACTCCTTTTATTCTTGGGATGAAAGATGCCGGTGCTGATGTTGGTCTATTCTATACCCGGCATCTAAACATAAAACACTGCAATTGTGGCCAAATGTACTGTTGGTACAGGGATCCAGGAGAATGTTATCATAATGATGATATGCAGATACTTTATCCTAAACTGAAGGAAGCGGATATGCTTGTTTTAGCTACCCCAGTTTATATCCCCTTACCCGGTGAAATGCAGAATCTATTAAACCGTTTATGCCCCTTAATTGAACCTTTACTTGAGAATCATAATGGCCGAACCCGAGCCAGACTACGCAAAGATGTACAGATTCAAAAAATTATGCTTGTCTCTACTGGTGGATGGTGGGAGAAGGAAAACTTTGCAACAGTTCTCCATATTATTCAGGAGCTAGCCAAAAATGCAGGTATCGAGTTTGCCGGAGCCGTGCTCAGACCCCATGCTTTTTTAATGAAGAGGGAAGGAAAGATAACCAAATATGGGGAGGTTATTTTAGATGCAGTAAAGAGGGCAGGTAATGAAATAATTAAAGAGGGTAGAATAAATGAGGATACCTTCAGGTTGATAAGCCAGCCGCTCATCTCTGAAGAGGAACTTAGACATAGATATAATATGATGCTAAATTAGCTTACCAGTTCTCTTATTTCTTTCAATATACACTCATTGTTTTCTATACAAAAGTTGCGAAAATCTCCTATTTGGGGAGCTTGCAATTCCAGCCCTTCAGCATCCGGCCGAGGAAATTTGTTATAAAAAAATAATTTTTGATGGCAAAAAAAATATTATTTTTTATGCAGATTTGATATATTATATAAAGAGATTATGCAGCATATTTAGAAAATAGTGATTGAGCTAGCACATCAATCAGGTATATTGAAGTATGGTGCTAGTTATCTTATGAATTAAATGATCAAAGTATTTTAATTTCTATGAAAAAAAGTATCATGATGAACACCTATTAAATGTTTGGGAAGAATTTCTTAAAGGCTGTCAAGTGGAAAGTAGTAAACATACAGAGGAGGCAAATTACCTGATTATAAGAAGTATATAGTTACTACTATCAAAATACATTGAATAAAGAAGGTGATTTTATTGAAAGTATTCATCAAGGAACTGGGTGAAGTCGATGAGCTTACCATATTTGTCTTGGCTGAAGATCATGCTGGCTATGATTCGCTGTTCTGGGCACAATTCGGGACCTCATTCCTTCTCAGCTGCAAGACAAATAATGTTAAAAAAAATATCCTGTTTGATGCCGCTATCTCTGCTGAGCCTATTCTTCATAATATGAATCTCTTGGGATTAGATCCTAAAAAGGACATAGATATGATAGCGATCTCTCACTGTCATTTTGATCATACCGCAGGATTGGTTGGTATGCTGAAAGAGATTGACAAACAGAATATTCCTATTATTGCTCATCCAGGCATATTTCGGACGGTTGTAGAGATGGAATCATACCTTTGGTCTATCGGATTAACTTCAGAGAATAGCAGGAAAAGAATTGAGGAGGAAGGGGGAAAGTGGCTGTTGACCAAGGAACCGGTAAAGCTAGTACCAGGAGTGATGACCAGTGGCGAAATAGAGAGAAATTTTGAGAAAAAAGTAACCCTGGATTCTTACAACTTAGAAAATGGCAATTTGGTACGAGATGAGATATTGGATGACACATCACTCTACTTGAATACCAACGAAGGCTTAGTGGTAGTTTCTAGTTGTTCCCATGCTGGGATAGTAAACATAGTAAAACAGGGTATAAAATTGACTGGCAAGGAA
>CAYSAA010000104.1:0-6329 GCA_964428905.1 uncultured Atribacterota bacterium | reverse complement strand
ACCAGAGACACTGATTTATTACCCAAAGAACATATCCCTGCTTATACCTTCTCTCCTGCTGCCCTTTTAAAGATGGAGAAAGAAATACTGGGTATCTATGTCAGTACTCATCCCCTGTCAATCTATCGGCAAAAGCTGTCAAACCAAACATCATTTAGACATCTTTGTATCAGAAGCCACCATATCGGCCAACTGAGGCCTGGTCAACCTGTTCTGATTGCCGGTCTCCTGATTCAGATCAGAAGACAATTTACCAAACATCAGAAGATAATGGCCTTTCTGTTATTGGAAGATGAGACGAGTTTATTTGAAGCTATTGTTTTTCCTGAAGTGTTTCATCGCTATTTTTCTTTGCTTGTTAAAGACGCTCTACTGCTAATCAAAGGAAATGTAAGTAACAAAAAAGGGGAAGAAAAATTAATCATACAGGAAATTATCAATATTCATTCCTATCTTAAAGAAAATACATTGTAACCAAACATAAGAAAGGGTGCCTAAAATATGTCTGTTCCCAAAAAATGCTCCATCATCCACCTGGATATGGACGCCTTTTTCGCTTCGGTAGAGCAAAGAGATAACCCTGTTTACCGGGATAAACCGCTTATTGTGGGGGGTATTCTGAAAGAAAACGGAAAATTATCCCGCCGGGGTGTAGTTTGTGCCGCCTCCTATCAGGCCAGAAAATATGGTATTCACGCGGGCATGTCCGTTTGGGAAGCACAGCAAAGATGTCCTGAGGCTATCTTTGCCCCGGCACGTATTCGTTATTATAGTCTTGCCTCACAGCAATTTTTCCGGATATGCAGTGAATATACCCCTTTTGTCGAACCTTTAAGCATTGATGAAGCCTTTCTAGATGTGAGGAGTTGCCAATCCTTGTTCGGACCGGCAGAAATGATTGCTCGCAACATTAAAACAAGGGTCGCCGAAGAATTACACTTACCTGTTTCAGTAGGCATTGCAACCAATAAATTCCTGGCTAAAATGGCTACCAACCTGGGTAAACCGAATGGTTTTTTTATCCTTCCTGACGAAAAGGTTTCTGAAATTCTATCTACTCTGCCTATCACCAAATTATGGGGAATTGGACAGAAAACAGCACAGAAAATCAACCGTTCCGGTATTTTTACCATAAAACAGCTGACCCGAATGCCGGATATCATCCTGCAGGGAATATTAGGAGAAAGCGGGCCAAAAATAAAACAACTTGCCCGGGGCATTGACTACAGTGCGGTCTCCCCTCCCGAGAAAGTTCAATCAATCGGAAGAGAAATAACTTTTTCGGAAAATATTGTTGATAAAGATAGGCTGACAAAAATCCTTCTGGATCTCAGTCAGCATATCGGCTATATCGCTCGGAAAAAAGGATACTCGGGGAAAACTGTTACTCTGAAGATCCGTTTTCCTTCTTTTAAAACTGTGCAAAAATCTATCACACTCCGACAGGCCACCAGTCTGGATGACCTTATCTTTCAAAAAGCCAGGGAATTATTGAATTTGGTCACCATCAAGGCACCGGGGATCAGATTATTGGGAATTAAGCTTTCCTCTCTACGCTGCGGAAAACAACCAAAACAACTCAGCTTTTCGACAGAACAGGACCAGGAAGAAAAATGGAATACTCTGATTGAGTCTGTGGACAAAATTCGGGAAAAACATGGTGCATACTTGATACAGCGGGCTACACTGTTAAAAGAAAATGATACCCATTCTCTAAAAAAATTATAGATGAATCAGTTCAAATTGTGATCCCAAGATAGGATCCTTCCATACCTCAATCCTCACCGGGAAGGCATCTTTGAGTAAGGTGAGATGGGTAATCACCAGAATCTTATCAAAATCATTCTGAATGGCATGAATGGCTTGGATTAATTTTTGCAATCCATCTTCATCCTGTGTGCCAAAGCCTTCGTCAATCACCAGGGTTCTTAAGCGAGCCCCGGCTCGATAGGTCAATAGTTTGGAAAGAGCTATCCTGATTGCAAAATCAATGCGAAAAGTCTCTCCGCCACTGTAAAGTTCATAGGGTCTGATGCCCATTTCATCATGGATTTGGATGTCGAGGGTTTCCTTTACCCCACCACTTTTCAGGTCTTTCAGTGATTCCAGGCTAACAGTGGTTCTTTCATTGGATAATTGAGATAAAATGGCATTTGCCTCGTCTTCCAGCTCGGGAATTGCATTTTCAATAATCATGGATTGTATTCCGTTTTTGCCAAAAGCAGTGGTTAACTTTTCAAAAACTTCTTTTTTATATAACAGTTTGTTTTTTTGTTTTTTAATATTTTTTTCTTCTTTCTGGTATTCTTTAATTTTGTTTAATTTCTCCTGACATACCCCTCTTTTCTGAAAGAGTTGATTGTATTTTTGTTGCAACTGATCAAACAATCTCTGTTGAGCCTTTATTTTTGTTTCTAATGCCGGTAGTTCTGCCACATTTTGAATAGTCTTTTCATAGTCCTGTTCAACCCTAAAGACCTTTGCTTTTCTGGATTTCCATTGATGGTCTGTTTCGGTCTGTTCTGTCTGTAAATTGATCAGTGATTTTTGTGCTTCAAATAATTTCTCCTTCTGTACAGGAGCTTCTTTTAAATACTCCAACTTATGGTTAATTTCAACATACTTTTGATCATTATATCCCTGTTTTTGAAGTTGGTTTTCAATTTCATGCAATTGCATTCTTTCACTTTGGGCAAATTGCTTCTGACTGATCTGTCTTTTTAAATTTTTTATCACTTCTTCTATATCTTTAATTTGTTTATGTGCCTGTTTCCCTTCTTTTATCATCAGAGAGAGTGTGTTCAGCTCATTTTGAATCTCATCTTTTTTCATCAGTTCATCGCGAATCTTTTTCCATTCCTGCTGCAAAATAATCTTTTTATCGGTTAATCCTTTAGTTTCTTCCAATAAAAGCTTGATTTCCTGATTATTCTTTATAATATCTTGCTTTATATTTAACCTGATTCTTTCTTTTTTTTGCTCATCCAGGGGTGATTGGCATAATGGACAATGTTCCTGCTGTCCCTGGCTTAAAAGATCAATCTTTTCTTGATTTTTTTGATTTTCATCCTTCAGTCTTTCCATCTGCCCTTTTTTCGTTTCGATTTTCACATTCAGTTTATTTCCCTCTAGCTGGATCAGTTCCTGCTTTTCAAGTAGTGCATTAAATTCTTTTATCTTTAATTCCAGCTTCTGTGCTTCTTCTTGCTGTTTTAATAAATGACCTGTTTTTTCCAATAGTTCATGATATTGCTGTTTTTTTTGTTCCAGCTGTAATATTAGGTGATTTTTTACCTTTTCGATTATTCTTTCTGTTTCTCTTTTTTTCTTTTCTATTTCCCGATATTTCTGCATTAACCGAATCATGCGTTGGTTCTCGTGATACACAGCCTGATACTCATCATAATCGGACAGAATCTTTTTTTCCCGGGATAAAATAGACCGATAATCCTTAATGTTTTGTGCTAATCTTTTTCTTCTTCTTTCATATTCCTGCAATTCCTTTCTATCCGAATCAATACGAGCTGCCAGCTTTTTTCCTTCCTCTTGTTGATAAATTAGACGGCTTCTTTTCTCTTCCAGCTTGTGCAGATTTTCTTTCGTTTCTTTAATCCTTACATTCTGATTCTCCTCTTCCCCTTGAATTGCCCGAAGCTCTTCTTGAAAAGAAGTTTTTTGTACAATTTCTTGACGGATTTGCCCCAAACGGTTATCTAAAACAACTATTTCTTTTTCTAATTCCCGTGAATGCTGCCGAGCTAACTCCGAAAGCGTTTCATAATGAGAAAGTCCCAGTACCTCGGACAATATTTGCTTTCTTTCCCGGGCACTCTTACGGGTAAATTCATCGACTCTACCCTGCAAGATAAAGGCAGAATTAATGAAAGTATCATAATCCATTCTTAATAGGTAATTGATCCTTTGCTGGGTCTGGCGGACAGAGGGAGAAGAAAGGGAAATAAAAGTCGATTTATCCTCATCAAAAACCTGTAATTCTAGTTCAGAGTGATTCCGGTTTTTCATTTTGGAAAATTTTCTGATGATCCGATAACGTTCTCCTTCCAGGTCAATGGTCAAATCGACCCACATCTGATTCTCCCCCATTTTCAGTAAGCCGCTATCCGCTTTTCTCTCCTGCCTGACTTTTCTGCCTTCACCCCAGATGGCCCAGGTTAGCGCATCCAGTAAAGCTGATTTACCCTGACCGTTCTTCCCAGAAAGACAGGCAATGCTAAATTGAGTAAAATCAAGAGCAGGAACTTCTTCTCCATAACTTAGGAAATTATACATCTGCAATTTAACCGGTATCAACGTTCATATCCTCCGGCAGAATCTTCCGATTTATTTAATTCCCTCTGAAGATCGTACGTAGTTTCTTTCAAATCTTTTTCCCAGGATTGCCAATCCTGCAATTGAATATATTCTCTCAAAGCGGAAAGTACATCCATTTCCTCAGAAAGTGAACTTCTTCCGACATGTGATTTTTTTTGAATATTTCTGGTAATTCCTGCTACCATAAACGCATCTTCCAAAGCCTGATCAATCTTTTTAAAATCCAGTTTCTTTGCCTGATCTTCGGAAATCTCATAATGAATACGGACAATAGCATTTTTTAGATCATATTTTTCAATTTCTGTTACCAAGGCAGCTGTTGGATTCTCAGCATCTCTTACTTTTACCTCAATGGTAAACATCTTACGTATGGGAAGAGAAATAAACTCATAATCAACTTTTCCTTTCTTAGCAATGCTACCAATACAGAATCCCTTGTCCTCTTTCTCTTCGCCAAAATTAATCCTTTCCATACTACCTGAATAAACGACAGGAGGTTTACCTGTGGGATTCAAATTTTGATAACGATGAATATGTCCCAGGGCAACGTAATCAAGAAGAGAATCGATGAAAAATTGGACCGGGATAACGGGGTCATTGCCAATGACAGCATAATTCTCTGAGCCGGAGAAGATGGCTTCCGCCACTGTTAGATGACCAGCCAGCAACCTGGGATATTGAGGATCCAGCTTAGCCATTAACTGTGTCATGGTTTTGGTAAGGCGTTTCTGAATTTTCCGATTCATCAAATTCGCATCACTATCTCTATATTCCTCTTTTTCAAGATATTGATTTCTGGTTGGCCAGGGAATTCCAACGATCTGGATGGTGCCTTTACCGGTCTGTAAGTGAATAAGGCCGGGCTCGGTAAGTACATGGATGTTGGGGATACTTAGTGTTTGAAAAATATCCAGAGCACTCGCCCTGCCAAAAGTTAAGGGGTTATCATGATTGCCATTAATCAAAACAGTGGGTATGTCAGCTTTACTTAATCTGTAAATCTGTCGGGCAAATTCCCGCTGATGGGTGGGGCTGGGATTATTATTTTTGTAGGCATCCCCACAGAAAAGGGCAAAATCAATTTTTTCTTCTATAGCAATATCAATGGTTGTCCTTAAGGATTGTATAAAATCATTTAAACGGGAATGCAAACCAGTTTTGGCATCATAGCGTCCATAATTTTCTACTCCTAGATGAATATCGGCAAAATGAAGGAATTTAATCATATCAATCTTATCCCTGTGCTAAAAAATAAGGTCAATCCCAATGGGGCAGTGGTCAGAACCTGTTACCTCTGATTGAATAAAAGCTGATTTTAAATGATTCTTTAGATTGTTGCTAATAAAGAAATAATCAATTCTCCATCCCACATTCCGTTCTCTGGCCCTGGTCTTGTAATCCCACCAACTATACTGGCCTGGTTCGGAATGAAACTGACGGAATGTATCAATAAAACCCAGTTTAATTAAGCGATCAATCCATTCTCGCTCGATGGGGAGAAAACCGGATATTTTTTCGTTTTCTTTGGGTCGCGCCAGATCAATCTCCTGATGGGCGGTATTGACATCCCCACAAATAATAATTCTCTTACCCTGTCGGAGCAAATCATCCATTTTTTTTAAAAATGTTTCATAATAATCCATTTTAAACAGTAACCTTTCCGAAGATGCCTTGCCATTGGGAAAATATACATTAAATAAAATAAAATCAGAGTAATCTGCTTGAATTAATCTGCCCTCAATGTCAAATCTGGGTATTCCTAATTGATAAGATAATAACTTTGGCTGAATTCTAGTCCATAGTGCCACACCACTATAACCTTTGCGTTCCGCCTGGGCAAAATAACTATGATAATTTGGCCTCTTGATTAGTTTCTCTGATAATTGATCTAAATGAGATTTTGTCTCCTGAATACAGTAAATATCTGCGTGTTGTTGATCAAACCATTCTAAGAAGTTTTTCTTATAAACCGCTCTCAAACCATTAACATTCCATGA
>CAYSAA010000103.1:0-8705 GCA_964428905.1 uncultured Atribacterota bacterium | reverse complement strand
AAAAACTTGATCAAGTTTTAGAATTATATAAGTAATGAAGGGATAAGGTAGGTAGATTATGGATAATTATAGAGCACATATACTGTTGTGTTATGGTGGCGCCTGTTTGTCCTCAGGGGCTGATAAGGTAAAAGAAGCATTAGAAACTGAATTAGGCAAAGTAGCGTTGCATAACGAAATTGACATCATTACTACCGGTTGTATGGGGACATGTGAATTAGGACCGGTTATGGTGGTTTATCCCGAAGGTATTTTTTATCAAAGGGTATTGCCTGAAGATGTCCCAGATATTGTTCAAGAGCATTTACTGAAAGGGAGAGTAGTTAAGCGTTTATTATATAAAAAACCTGAAAAAGATGAACTTATCGCAATGTTTAACGACATTGATTTTTTTAAACTACAGAAAAAAATTGCTTTAAGGAATTGTGGAAATATAAATCCATTGGATATTGAGGAGTATATTGCTGCCGATGGGTACATGGCTTTAGGGAAGGCCCTAACAGAGCTAAAACCAGAAGAGGTAATAGAATTTATAAAAGAATCCGGTTTGAGGGGACGAGGCGGGGCAGGATTCCCTACAGGTTTAAAGTGGCAGTTTACTGCTGCGGCTCCTGGTTCACAAAAGTATGTTCTATGCAATGCGGACGAGGGTGATCCTGGCGCCTTTATGGATCGGAGTCTCTTAGAGGGGGATCCTCATAGCATTATTGAGGCTATGATGATTTGTGGTTATGCTATTGGTGCGGATCAGGGATATGTTTATGTTAGGGCAGAATATCCTCTTGCTATTGAAAGACTGTCTCAGGCTATAAAAGATGCCCAAAACAACCAGTTATTGGGCAATAATATTTTGGGAACTGATTTTAATTTTAATTTAGAGATTAGAATGGGTGCCGGTGCCTTTGTTTGCGGTGAGGAAACAGCCTTAATTCATTCTATCGAAGGTAAAAGAGGAGAACCAAGGCCAAAGCCTCCTTTCCCTGCTCAAAAAGGACTCTTTGATTGTCCCACTGTTTTAAATAACGTAGAGACTTATGCCAATGTTCCTTATATTATTTTAAACGGGCCAAAGGAATTTGCCTCTTTGGGTACAGAAAAGAGTAAAGGAACCAAGGTATTTGCCTTGGCGGGAGATATCAATAATACCGGCTTAATTGAAGTACCTATGGGTATTCCTCTTGGTACAATTATTTATGATATTGGGGGAGGAATTCCAAATAATAAGAAGTTGAAAGCAGTTCAGATAGGTGGTCCTTCCGGTGGCTGTATTCCAGTGGAACATCTTAATGTAAAAGTTGACTATGAATCATTAAAAGAGCTAGGGGCCATTATGGGTTCCGGTGGACTAATTGTAATGGATGAAGACACCTGTATGGTTGACATAGCCCGTTATTTCATGGAATTCATTCAGGAAGAGTCCTGTGGTAAATGCACTCCCTGCCGAGAGGGGACTCGTATCATGTTTAATATCCTAACTAGAATATGTCATGGTCAGGGAACTATGGAAGACTTAGATAACCTTGAACAACTTGCTTACCAAATTAAGGATACTGCTTTGTGTGGGTTGGGGCAGACTGCTCCTAACCCGATTTTATCAACACTTACATATTTTAGGGAAGAATATATTGAACATATTCGGGATAAAAAGTGTCGAGCAGGTGTTTGTACTGATCTGGTCTATGCACCTTGTTCCAACAGTTGTCCGGCTTCGGTGGACGTACCTGCCTATCTGGCTTATACAAAGATCGGTCAATACGAGAGAGCTTTAAAAGCTCATATGAAAACAAATCCTTTCCCGGCTGTTTGCGGTAGAGTTTGCCCGGCATTTTGTGAGTCAAGATGCAGAAGAAGGGACATTGATGAGGCAATTAATATTAGAGCAGTCAAACGCTTTATGGCGGATGAAGCAAAAAAATATGCAGCCTCTTATCCTGATAAGAAAGAATCCAACGGGAAAAAAGTAGCTGTTGTTGGAGCTGGTCCTTCTGGACTTTCCTGTGCCTACTTTTTGACTATGATAGGTTACGAAGTAACCGTTTTTGAGGCGCTTCCTGAAGCAGGAGGAATGTTAACCTATGCCATTCCAGAGTATAGATTACCTAAAGAGATTGTTAAAAAAGAAATAGAAGAGTTGATCAGATATGGTATTAAGGTGAAAACGAATACAAGTATTGGTAAGGATGTTACGATTGAACAATTACGTAAGGAAGGATATCAGGCCTTCTATCTGGCTGCAGGCGCCTGGGGTTGTGTGGTTCCACCCATTAATGGTTTAGAAAATGATAAGGTAATGTCCGGACTCGATTTCCTTTTTAAGGTTAATAGCGGTGAAAAAATCAATGTTGGTGATGAGGTTGTTGTAATAGGTGGAGGAAACACTGCTATCGATGCAGCTAGAACCGCTAAACGATTAGGAGCAAATGTATCTATTGTTTATCGTAGAACCCGCAGTGAAATGCCAGCAGATATTGAGGAAATTGAACAAGCCGAAATAGAAGGGATCAATATTTTTGTTTTGCAGAATATCAAGTCAGTTTCTGAGAATAATGGAAGACTTAAGGTAGAAATGGTCAAGATGCGACTTGGTGAATTTGATAGTTCTGGCAGACGAAGACCAATTGAAATACAGGCTTCCCCTTTCTCAAAAGAGATTGAAACACTAATACTTGCATTGGGACAAAAAACCAAGATAAAAGAAATTGTAGAAGCAGAATCAATTACCTTGAATAGAAATGATACTGTCAAATCTGATTCTGATAATGGGAAAACTTCAGTAAAAGATATTTTTGCTGGCGGAGATGTTGTTTCAGGCCCCGCCACAGTGGTTGAAGCCATTGGAGCAGCCCAAAACGCAGCAGAAGAAATTGATAGTTATTTAACCGGGAAGAAAGAAGAAGCGTACTATCCCTGGAGAGTGAAAGATCCCATTGAAGTATCTTTTAATCCTGAGGATGAACCGGTAAGTTGGGGTAGAGAAGGCCATCATTTAATTCCAGTAGATGAAAGAAAAGGAAATACGGAAGTAGAGAATACCTGGGAATCTTCTGTAGCACAAAGAGAATCAGAAAGATGTCTTCGTTGTGAATATAAAGAAGAAGAGGAGGGGTTATGAAAGTAAGGGAAATTGTAAGAAAATATGAAGGAAAAAGAGAAAACCTTTTACAGATCTTACATGAAATTCAAGACAATGACCCGCAGAATTACATTAGTAAAGCAAATATTACTGTATTAAGTGAGGAAATGAGAATCCCATTATCTGATATTACCGGAACTGCTTCATTTTACAGCATGTTTAGCTTTCAGCCCAGGGGGAAATATGTTATTCGTGTTTGCGCCAGTCCTCCCTGTCATATTATGGGCTCGGAAACAATTTTTAAAGTGATTTCTCGAGAATTACAAATCCAAAAAGGTGAAACAACAACTGACGGATTGTTTACCTTGGAAGAAACCAGTTGTTTGGGTGTCTGTTCTGTTGCTCCTGCTGTTATGATCAACGATACTGTCTATGGACACTTAACCGGTGAAAAAATAAAAAATATTATAGAACAAATCAAGAAAAAGGAGGGCAAATAAAGTATGACTGACAAGAATATTGCCCAAATTTTGGTAGGAATTGATAGTAATACTGTTCTTTCTGGTGCTAGGCAGGTTAAAACAAAATTAATTACCGAACTAAGCAGCCACGGTCTTTCTGAGCAGATTAAAGTAATTGAAACTGGTAGTATTGGTCCTACAAACCAGGGTGTTGTGTTAGGAGTATTTCCTGGTGGAGAACTGTATGCCAATGTAACCGAAGACGATATCGAAGAATTTATTCAGGAAAAATTTATTAAGGGAAGAACATATCAAAAAAGACTAATGTCCGAAACATTACCTGATGAATTAAGATTATTAGAATATGATTCCAGAAAAACCCAGCATTATGGCCGTATAGTCCTGAATAACTGCGGAAGGATTAGCCCTGATGATATCAATGAATATATTGGTGTAGGAGGGTATGAAGCGCTAGGTCATGCTTTGCAAGAAAAGACACCGAAAGAAATTATAGAAATTATTAAAGAATCAGGTCTGCGAGGAAGAGGGGGTGCAGGCTTTCCAACAGGATTGAAATGGTCTTTTACTTCTGAGAGTAAAAAATATCCCAAATATGTTATCTGTAATGCTGATGAAGGTGAACCTGGTACCTTTAAAGACCGTCTTATTATGGAAGGTGATCCACATAAGATCATTGAGGCGATGGTTATTGCCGGTTATGCTGTGGAAGCTGAATTAGGATATATCTATGTTCGGGGCGAATATAATTTATCCATTGAACGTTTACAGAATGCCATCAAACAGGCAAAAGAAATTGATCTTTTAGGAAAGAACATATTTGGTTCAGGATTTAATTTTGATATTCAAATTAAAATCGGAGCAGGCTCTTATGTTTGTGGAGAGGAGACAGCTTTGCTCAGTTCCATGGAAGGATATCGAGGAGAACCACGTATAAAACCCCCTTATCCCGCACAACAGGGTTTTTTACAACAACCCACACTTATCAATAATGTAGAAACGCTTGCTAATATCCCTTCTATTATACTAAATGGTGCAGAATGGTTTAGGCGTTTTGGTACAGAAAGTACGTCCGGTACTAAAGTTTATACTGTTTTAGGCCATGTAAATCGTCCTGGATTGATTGAAGTTCCTATGGGAATTACCCTAAGAGAAATTATTTATGATTATGCCGGTGGAATATCATCCGGCAAATTCAAAATGGCTCAAATTGGCGGTACAGCCGGTGATGTTTTTTCAGAACGTTTATTGGATATCCTGCTAGAATATCGTTCTTTACAGGAATTAGGCCATAATCTTGGTTCAGGTGCATTACTCATTATGAATGATTCTGTCTCGGTTTCTGATTTTCTGACAAGTTGTCTGAAATTTTTTGTCCACGAATCTTGTGGAAGATGTTCTGTTTGCCGAATTGGAACAAAACATTTATATGAAGCTTTTAAAAGATTAAATGAAAAGGAAGGTTATTTTGACGAGTTAGAAAATATTCAGGATATTGCCAACATTCTCAAATTAACCGCTTTTTGCCCGTTGGGACAGTCGGTTGCCCAACCGGTGCTGTCTGCTTTGAAGTATTTTGGAGACGAATTAAGTGAAGGTGTAAATATTGATAAGAAACGTAAGTTTCCAACCAGAGAACAAAACGAAAAAGTCGTATACTATTCATAAAGATAAGGTAAGATAAGGAGTTAAAAAATGGGAGTAAAAATTGAAATAAACAATATGCCTTTAGAGGTAAAGAAAGGAACAACTATTCTGGATGCCGCCAAAAAGGTGGGAATTAAAATTCCAACACTTTGTTATCTGGAAGGCCTTCAGAATCCTGGTTCATGCCGGGTATGCGTGGTAGAAGTAGAAGGTGCAAATACCCTTCAGCCGTCTTGTGTGACAGAAGTAAGAGAAGGAATGAAAATTAAAACAAATAACAAAAGAGTAAGAAATGCCAGAAAGACTATTTTAGAATTGTTGTTGTGTGATCACCCCTGGGAATGTAACACCTGTGATCGAAATCAAAGTTGTGAATTACAAAAATTGGCAGATGAATACGGTATAAGAGAAGTAAGGTTTCAATCTGTTAAGGAGAGGTTGCCCTTGGATGAGAGTACCCCCGGAATAATTCGGGATCCCAATAAATGTATTTTATGCCGAAGATGTGTAACTGTATGTCAGGAAGTTCAAAAAGTTGGAACTTTAGCTCCCAGAGCACGGGGATTTGAAACCATTATTGCACCTGGGCAGGGAGATTTTCTTGATGATGCTGTCTGTGTGCAATGTGGCCAATGTGCAGCAGTTTGTCCAGTTGGCGCTATTAGCGAGAGAGATGATACAGAAAAAGTCTGGAATGTTCTGGAAGATCCGAGAAAGTATGTAGTAGTACAAACAGCACCGGCTATTCGGGCTGCTTTAGGTGAATGTTTTGACTTACCACCAGGCACATTGGTTAAAGGCCGCATGGTTACGGCTTTGAGAAGGTTGGGATTTAACAAGGTTTTTGATACCAACTTTGCTGCCGATTTGACCATTATGGAGGAAGGTACTGAATTATTAACCCGCTTAAAGAAAAAATTGGTAGACAAGGATGAAAGTACTAAATTACCCATGTTTACTTCCTGCTCACCCGGCTGGATTAACTATATGGAAAATTTTTATCCTGAATTGATGAATAATGTTTCGACCTGCAAATCTCCACAACAAATGTTTGGAGCAATAGCCAAAACATATTTCGCTGAGAAGATCGGTAAGAAAAAGGAAGACATGGTTGTGGTATCAATTATGCCCTGTACTGCCAAGAAATTTGAATGTAATCGGGATGAGATGCATGATAGTGGCACAAAAGATGTTGATTATGTCCTGACTACCCGGGAATTAGGAAAGATGATTAAGGAAGCCGGCCTTGAATTTGCAAATTTACCTAATGAAGAAATGGATGCCCCGATGGGCATTTCTACCGGTGCGGCAGATATCTTCGCCAATACCGGTGGTGTAATGGAAGCTGCCCTTCGTACAGCTTACGCCATTGTTACGGGAGACGATATTCCTTTTGATAAACTACATGTTACTCCTGTTCAAGGATTGGATGGAGTAAAAGAAGCCGAATTAACCATTAAAGGAACATTACCGGATTGGAAATTTTTAGAAGGTGTCACACTAAAGGTAGCGGCAGCACATGGATTGGGAAATGCCAATAAAGTAATTGAATCCATTCTAAAAGGAGAAAAAGAATATCATTTCATTGAAGTGATGACTTGTCCGGGTGGCTGTATTGGTGGCGGTGGGCAACCCCGTCTAACTACCGATGAGGTGAGAAAGGCAAGAATTCAGGCAATTTATAAAGAGGATGAAGGACGCGAATTCCGAAAATCTCATGAAAACCCTGCAATTAAACAACTATATGATGAATTCTTAGGCAAGCCTTTAGGAGAAAAATCCCATCATCTACTTCATACTCATTATTTCGATAAAAAAAATAAAATAGAGAAGGAAAGAGAAAAAGTATAAATACATAGATTTATAAAGATAAAAATAAAATTTAGCCTGTGAGGAAGAAATTATATTTTGACCTCAAGGTTAAGAATTAGCTGAATATTACATATAAAAAGGATTAATCATCTTTCTTGAAGTTTAATCCTTTTTATATGTAGAATAATAAATGGTTGTTATGGAATACCGTTTTGGAACAGTAAGCATATTTATCAAACCGGAAAAATGTTCAATAAAAAAACTAAATGACATTGTGAGTCAACATGCAGAGATGATATTGGGAAGGATTGGTATGCCCAATCCACAGCAAAAGATTAATATAATTTGTCTGATTATTTATGGAGATACTGATAAGGTAGGTTCTCTTACCGGAAAACTAGGATTGTTATTGGGGATTCAGGTCAAATCCTGTCTTTATAAATCATTATAACAAAAACTTTTAAGAAGAAAGGAATAAAAAATGAATCAGCAAACAACAGGCATTAGACAGATAACCAGGACGGCTATCTTGTTGGCAATCGCATTGGTTTTTCAAATGGGAGGGTTCCCTCAGTTAATTACCGGTCCATTAGTAAATACCGTACTTTATCTTTCGGCCATGATTGTAGGTTGGCCGGGTGGTGTTTTGATTGGTATATTTACTCCGGTTGTTGCTGCTATGCGTGGAATATTGCCTCCTCCTTTGGCTCCATTAATACCATTTATTGCTTTAGGTAATGGTGTTCTAGTAGTTTTATTCTTTTGGTTAAAATCTAAAAGTAAGATATTGGGAATTTTTGTTGCTTCTATTGTTAAATTTTTGGTTTTGGCTACAGCTGTAAATTTATTAGTCCAGGTTCCACCTCCGGTTGCCCAGATGATGAGTTTTCCTCAATTTATAACGGCTTTGGTAGGCGGAATTATTGCTCTATTAGCAGCCAGGGTACTACAGGCCTCAGGCCTCAATATTTTTTAATGGTATAAAAATAATTCTCCTATCCTATAAGGGGTATCTCTCTCCAAAGATATCCAAGAGACAGTTGCTGCGAATAAAACGGATGAGATGGACGTACCCGGGAGAAATGGCTAACTTATCCGGCATTCGAAAAGAATCTGGTAAACGCTTAATCTATCCAGTACATATCTCCTTTGGGTTAAACCTCCCAGGGTACTATAACGATGATGTTCGTGATGAAATTACTCAAAGATCCTGGCTTTCTGGCTAGATCATCAAAATTATCAAAGTACTAACTTCGAAAGAACATCCGATCAAAGTCAAATTAGAGATGTTTATTATTTAACCATAAAAAAACCACCTTCTTTGAAGGTGGCAATGGTTAAATAAATTGGTTTTACCATAAAGATAAAGATGAGCTGTATCCCCAGATACAGACAGAGCCGAACGATAATTCCAAAAGAATGGGGTTAATGATTACTACCTCTACAGGGCAGCAGATTATCCATAATTTTTGAGGTAAGGGAAAGTAACCCCAAATTGTTGACACGGACTTTGTAAAGTGGTATTTTTATAGATATTTTGCTTTAATGGAATAAATAAGGGAAAAATGTGAAAAAACAGCTAGATAGTATTTTGTTAAAAGAATTTAGTTCTGAACAGCTCATTCAATTGGGTAAAATCATCACAAAATACCGGAAAGAACCCGGTGGTTTAATTCTTTTGCTTGAAGATGCCC
>CAYSAA010000102.1:0-11400 GCA_964428905.1 uncultured Atribacterota bacterium | reverse complement strand
AAAGAATTGGTCAGTTATTGTTCGAAAAATTTTACCCTTTACCCCGGTACTATCATTATGACCGGTACTCCAGAAGGTGTTGGTTTTGCCCGCAAGCCTCCAGTATTTTTAAAGTCCGGTGATACCATCGAAATTGAAATAGAAGGTATTGGTAAATTAAGCAATCAGATAATCAGATAAAAGATATTTCTGATATATTTTTGAAATGCTGGCTTTGTCATTTTAATGTTTTGAGAAAAGATTAGATAGTAACTATTTAGTTAAACCAAGTAAGATTGTTATAATGTAGGAATAGTAGCCTCTTGGGTTTTAAATTTCCGGGAGGAAAACATTTTAACCCAGAGGCGTAAAGGCCATTGTGAAGGTCTGGTTAATCGTTTCCAGGCTTTTTTGGTCTTTTCCAGTTGTTCAGCTTGTATCAATTTTTTTCCATAGATTTCCTGATTAAAACTTTTTATAATTACCTCTATATCATTCTGGTTATCAGGAAAGAAATGAGCCAGATATCTGCCATATTCTTGAGGAGTTTGTGAGCTTTCCCTTGGAATGCCACTGGAGCGACCCCAATGGCAAAGCTTTTGAAAAAGAACCGAACCATTTTTCTGTATACTCCGGATGTGTTTTAAGATGCCAAGCATTTTGTACAGTACTTTTTTACCGAGAGAACATAGCTGTAAAAACCAGAGAAGAAGTTCTTCAAAAAACCCTTTTTTCTCAGTATCCAAATCAGTTCTGGTAGAGAACCATTTCCAGAGTGACCATAGCAACCAGCCGATTGCTATAATGGCAAGTAAGCTCAAAAGAATGATTCCTCCCCAGGTAATAATCCATTGCAATAGTTGAGCTAACCAGCTTGGTTCGGAATTTTCTATCAATGGTACATCAGAACTACCCGAATAAGTTGTACCTACATCAACAGTACGACTGCCAAAGCCAAAAAGGAGGAAAAGAATTTTAAGTAGAAGATTACCTATAGGCCTGGCAACTATTTTTAAAACATGGTAACCAGCCTCGGCTGCTGAAGTCAGTTGGGGCAAAAAGAACAATACGACCCAGCTGCCGAAAAGCAATACCATCAGAATAAAAGTCAAAACCAGGCTTGTTCCACTGAATTGGTAAGGATATTTTGTTTTTGAACGTCTTACATTTTTGGCAAGAGAAATGGTAAACATGCTGAAGAGAAAATAATAGATGATTAAAATGCCTGAACGGGGGAAGAATAAGTCCATACTTCCCAAAATAATAAAGGTAAAGATGAGTGCTACGATACCCAAGTCAAAACGGGAGGTAATCATAAAATAATTATTTGAACGGTTTGCCAACTTGTATCCACTTATCCATAAGAATGAGAACCAAAAAATAATGATTAGATAGGTAAATCCATCAACAGAACCATATTGCTGATGTAGAATCATTTCCAGCCATTTGAAATTTAAAAAGGATTCCTGCCAATTTCCATAGAAATAGAAAGTATAGAGGAGAATTGTGAGATAGAAAAATAGATGTAGAATGGCATATACAATGATCCTTCTTCCTCTTCCTTTCAAAACAGATGTAATTAGTATGGGGATAAAAAAGGCAAGGATCGCGGACCATATAGGAAAGATAGGGGCATTCAGAATAAGAAATAAGATACAGGCCAGTGCATATAGCCATGTTATTTCCATCATGCCAGCGGAGATAAACAATAATGCTTTTTTATTTTTCAGACTTTCTGCCATAAAAATGTCCTCAAATGATTCATTTTAAAGGATGGTTTTCATTAGAATCAAGAACCCCACCATGAATTTCATTTAACAAAAAAATGGGAATATGGTGATTCATTGTATGATGGGAAGGCCTGGCAATCATAAAATATACCGGTATGTGGTTTTGTCTTAAAAATTCTGCAATTTGAATGTTTGTTTTATTTAAACTGCAGGCACAATAGAAACATCCGGTCCCTCCTGGTATTATATTTTCTTTACATAGTATTTTCTGCATCGAATCAGCTGCTTTCATCTGAAGTCTAGCCAGTAAATCCATGGCCATAGAAAGTTGTTCAGGACCGGTTGCAATCGATAGGCTGGCACAATCATTTCCTATTACTTTCCCATTAGATAGAATGCCATAAGGACTACCTTGCCTGTCAAATTCCATGGTCATTGCTGCTACAACTTCCAGTGTTTTCTCAAACAACTCCTCATGTTTATGATTTTTCTTTTGGAAAGAACTTGCATCAATGATGATTAGTGTTTTTCGTTGAGAAGAAGGTTCAAAAACTTTCGATTGAAGACGATCATGGCGGGCGCTGGCTTTCCAATGGATATATTTGGCAGGATCCCCGTGGCAATAGTCTTGAGTAGCAATCGGATATATGGGATCTTTAACCGGACTATCTAAACCGGGTTTGCCGAACAATTCCTTAACCGGGGAAGAGAGAAAATTTAAAGAAACAGGTTTGGGATAGATTATCATCTCGACGGATTGGGATAAATACCTTCTTTGTTGGAAGAAACCCAGGAGATCACCGGTTTCTAAAAAGGGTGGTCCAATCTGAAAACATCCCCTGTGCTTTGCAGTTAATTTCCATTGCCATAAAGAGCGGTCATACCAGAGTAGGCTGAATTCTTCACACAGACAGTCATTTCCAGAATGTGAATAAGGAACAAGTTTTCTATCCATTGGTATTGTTAATTTTAACCAAATCGGTAAAAATTTATCATTGGAAACTGTTGCCTGTAATGCAATCCATTCTCCCGGAAATCCTTTTTTCTTTTCTGCATCAAAAGAATAATGGATATTTTTTACACTTAACTGGCTCCAGAATTTGGAACTATAAAACATTGCCAGTATGAGTACGGAGATTAAGATAAGATTCTTTTGCTCATAGAGCAAAGCAACAAATAGTAAAACAAGCACCAGAAATCGAAAAAGTCCATCAGTAAAAATTGATGATAGTGGACGGTTATAATCTAAATTGTTCATTTGCTCAATTCCAGCGTTGGCACTTCTGTTTGTTCTAATATTTCTTCTAATACCTTCTCGGAAGTAATATCCTTCAATCTTTCCTTTGTTTCGATAATAATGCGATGGGCCAGGATAGGTGTAAAAAGTTCTTTTATATCATCTGGTAAAACAAATTCTCTTTCTCGCAAAGCCGCTAATGCCTGGGCAGCCCGCATTAAATGCAAGGAAGTTCTGGGACTGGCACCATAGCGAATCTTAGGTGAATTTCGGGTGGCTTTTACCAGGGATACAATATAATGATTGATCTCCCTGGAAACATATATCTTCTGTCTTTCTTTTTGTAAATAGAGTATTTCTTCAGGTGTAGTAACTGAGCTAAGCTTTTCCAAAGGATCTTCTTTCTGAAAACGTTTCAAAATAAACATTTCCTCTTCCTGTGACGGATAATCTAATTTGATTCGCATTAAGAATCTATCCAGTTGAGCTTCAGGGAGAGGGAAGGTTCCTTCCAGTTCAATGGGATTTTGCGTGGCCATGACAAAAAATGGGGAGGGAAGATCCATAGTTACACCGTCTACGGTAACCTGTTTTTCCTGCATGCTTTCCAGCAGGCTGGATTGAGTTCTGGGAATGGTCCGGTTAATTTCGTCAGCAAGAAGGATGTTGGACATTACAGGACCCGGTTGAAAAATAAATTTTCCCTCTTTTTGATGGTAGACATTAAATCCGGTTATATCAGAAGGAAGTAAATCGGGGGTAAATTGCACGCGGTGGAACGTACCGCCAATGCTTTTTGCCAGAGATCTGGCCATAAGGGTTTTCCCTACTCCGGGTACATCTTCCAGGAGAAGGTGTCCTTCTGCCAACAGAGCTGCCAGGATCAATTCAATGGCTTTGCTTTTCCCTACAATTACCTTATTGATATTTTCAGAGATTTTTTGACAAATCGAAAAATCCAAAACATCCCTCCTGATTTCAGAATTTTTGTTTATAGATAAAATTAATATAGTATGTATGAACATCTACAAGGTCTTTTCACTGAATTTAAATTATATCAAGTGAAGAATTATAAAACAAGCCCGGATTGTTTTTGCTTTAGCATATAAGATAGTATCTTTGTTAAAGTGCTTTCATGCAATCTGAAAATGAGATTAATTGCACCATTATATATCTTCTATAGCAATAGCTCTTACAGGAGAGCCATCAGAATTTTTATATTTTAAGGGAAGAACGCTTAGGATAAAGTATTCGTTTTTAACAGCTTCCAAATTGGTTAAGTTTTCAATAATAATCATATTGTTTGATAATAGTGTTTTATGTACAAAAAAATTATTTGTATCCGATCTGTCTATTGATATAGCATCAATGCCAATACCTTTCAGATTAAATTCGGACAGCCACTCAGCAGCCTCTTTGTTTAAGTAGGGATAGTTTTCATAGTACTTATTTTCTCCCCAGTATTTGCTCCACCCGGTCATTATAATAACAAATTCAACTTTGTTTATTTTTTCCCGGTGCAATAATAGTGTACCAAGATTAATTAATGGATTTTCACGATTATCAAAATCCAGAATGATTGCTTTTCCAAAAAAGCTATTAATTTCCATATTTTCCAGGAAATTACCGTTTTGTAACATATGCCCGGAAGCATCGATATGGGTTCCAGTATGGGAATAAATGCTCATTTTTGTCTCCCGAAAACCCTCTTCCTCAATAGTATGGATGACTTTAAATTCCGGCAGTTCACTCCCTGGATAAACAGGCATCTCTGAATGCATAAGATGACTCAGGTCAATAACATTCATTACTCTATTCTCCTATCTTCTTTAATTTCATAAAAGGATTCTAATCAATGATATTATCACAATCCACAATAAATAAAATCGAATTTTCAGATTGATTGATAGCAATCTCAATAAAATTGCTTAACAATGGTTTTATTTTAAGGTAGAATAAAATAAAAAAGTGGAGGTAACAATGAAAATCAAGGCAACCGTCCTGGTTGAAAATTGTGTGTTTTTTCATGCCGGCGCCATTGCAGAACATGGATGGGCAGTGTATTTGGAAACGGACCAGGGGAATTTCCTTTTTGATACCGGCGAGGGGAAAGGGATTACAAATAATGCTCATTATTTTGATAAGGATTTGTCGAATCTTCAGGGCATTATTCTCAGCCATCATCATCACGACCATACCGGCGGACTGTTACAGGTTCTGGAATATACTGGGAAGATAAAAGTATATGCACATCCGGATCTGTTTAAAAACAGCTACAGTGCCCGGGATGGAGTCGAAAAAAATATCGGTATTCCCTTTCGACGTGAGATTTTAGAAAGTAAAGGAGCCGAATTTATTTTCAATACTGATGTAACAGAGATTGTACCAGGCTTGCTCTTGAGTGGAGAAATTCCGCGCAAGACCTCATTTGAAACTGGTGATACTAAATTGTTACTAAAAAACGAAAAAGGATATGTTCAGGATATAATGCCCGATGATCAGACCCTCATTGCCAAAACCAGCAAAGGATTGGTAATTATATTGGGTTGTTCCCATTCGGGAATTATAAATATCATTGATTATGCGATCGAGCAAACAGGAGAAGAACACATACACACGGTTTTTGGAGGTACTCACCTTGATCGGGCGAGCGAAGAAACAAAATCCAAGACTATAGAAGCACTGAAGAAATTTGACATTGAGAAAATTGGCACTTCCCATTGCACGGGTTTAGAAGCCGCAATGCAGTTACATCAGGAATTTGGTAAACGCTTCTTTTTCTGCAATGTCGGAACGGTGGTAGAAGTATAAATCAACACCTTAATTTTTATCGGCTTCATATTCTTCTTTGCTGATCAAATGGCCACCGGTAATTTCCTGGGATAAAACATTGTAATTCTGATCAAATTGCATGGTCAGGTTAATTCGATTAGGACAGGATGAACCGATTATTTCTTTCCGTAAAATGTAAGCAGGACCTTCTTTTTGATAGGTGGGTGTAAGGTCATGGTTTTTTTGAATGACTGTTCTGAATTTTTCCCCGCATTGGTCGCATTGAGTGTATATCCAGATGAGTTTATCCGAATTTTGGTCTTTTTGTCCGAATAATTTCCCAAAAAAAGAGAACAAGAACATGATTTATCCACCTCCTGATTCAACTATTGGTCAGATAATAATTAAACATTGTTCCCGATTGTTTAATACTTCCGCTGAATTATTATACCTTTTGTCGATAGCGTTTGGCAAGAACAGGTTGACGCTTTACTTGTCCATGATTCTGCCAATAATCAATTTTTCCGGAAACAGATATGAATCATAAAATTTCCTCAAATCATTGAATCCTTGGCCGAAAAATATTAGAATAATAGCGTTATAATAAAAATTTTAGAATGATATAAGAAAAGGAGCAAAGAAATGCAAGAATTTTTAGAGAAAAAATTTCAGCTTGCTGAAAACGGAACAGACACAAAAACGGAAATTATTGCCGGTTTTACCACTTTTATGACCATGGCTTACATCATTTTTGTGAATCCGACTATTTTAAGTGATGCCGGTATGCCCTGGAATGGTGTTTTTATTGCTACTATCATGGGTATTGTCTTAGGTACAGTGTGTATGGCTTTGTTAACCAATTATCCTTTTGCTCTGGCATCAGGTATGGGCTTGAATGCTTTTTTTGCCTATTCAGTGGTTATCGGGATGGGTGTAAGCTGGCAAGTTGCCCTGGGAATTATTTTCCTGGAAGGTGTTTTGTTTATTATTCTCAGCGTAACGCCAATAAGAGAAATGATTATTAACTGTATTCCTATGGGGTTAAAGGCTTCAATCAGTGCTGGTATTGGCCTGTTTATTGCCTTTATTGGTTTACAGAATGCCGGTTTGGTGGTAAAAGACGAAGCGACACTTGTTGCTATAGGTGATGTGTTTAGTGGCACAGGCCTGGTTGCTATTGCCGGTTTAGTTATTATGGGAGTACTACATACCTTGAAGGTCAAGGGGGCAATTCTCTGGGGAATTTTAGGTGCAACTATAATCGGGTATATTCCGGGATTGAATGTTACGCCCCCGTTTCAGGGTTTGTTTGCAGTACCTCAGCTTAGTGACTGGAGTGGAGTTTTATTTCAATTAGATATTGCCGGTGCGCTGGATATTACTTTGATTGCTGTTATTTTTTCTTTCTTATTTGTAGATATATTTGATACAGCAGGTACCTTGGTAGGAGTAAGTACCCAGGCTGGTTATTTGGATAAGGATGGAAATTTACCTAAGGCAAGCAAGGCATTGCTGGCTGATGCCATTGGAACAACAGGAGGCGCAATTTTTGGTACCAGCACGGTAACCACATATATTGAATCTGCTTCCGGAGTTTCTGAGGGAGGAAGAACCGGTTTAACGGGAATTGTTGTAGCTATTTTATTTTTCTTATCCTTGTTTTTAAGACCCCTGGTAGGGATTGTTCCCGGCGCAGCTACTGCACCAGCCTTAATTGTAGTAGGAACAATGATGATGCACAATATCTTAAGTATTAAATGGGATGATTTCTCAGAGGCTCTACCGGCTTTTGTATGTCTGATTGCTATTCCACTTACCTATTCTATTGCCAATGGCATAGCTCTTGGTTTTATTACTTATCCTTTAATCAAACTTTTAAGCGGAAAAGGAAAAGAAGTGCATGGATTGGTATATATTTTAGGTATTCTTTTTGTCATTAAGTTTATATGGCTATAGATTCAGGAAGGTCAGGGATACAATCAAAGATGTAAGATGATAAGGGCATAAAATAAAAAAGTGTGGTAGTATTTTTATCACGCTTTTTTATTCTTATGTTTATTACTTAATTGGTACCATTCATTTCATTCAATATAATTAGACAATATTATTCAATTCAATTATCATTCTATGATTGTTGATTTGATATGATCACATAGATGGCTTGGATTCATATAATAAATAAAACTCTATTTTAAGGGAATTTAATGAGCTTATTTCAAATCGGATTAATTTTGGCTGCGGGTATTTTGGCTGGATTTCTCAATATTCTAGGCGGTGGCGGTTCATTGCTTAGTTTACCGGTGCTTATCTTTTTGGGTTTACCTCCTGCAGTAGCCAACGGGACAAATCGAATTGCTTTAATTGTGCAGAATTTAGTTGGAGTAACCAATTTTCGCAGGAAAGGGTTTTTTTATCCCAAACTGAGTTTTATTCTGGGAGTACCGGCTATTTTGGGTTCAATCGTTGGAGCAAGAGTTGCTGTGTCCATTTCGGGGGAGGTATTTGAAAGAATTTTAGCGGTTGTAATGATTGTTGTTCTCATTCTTATCTTGACACGTCCGGAGAAAAAGTTTATTAAAGAAATGGATAGTGAAAACCTTGGTACTTTTCGACTGATTGTAGCTATGATAGCTTTTTTTGGGGTCGGTCTTTATGGTGGATTTATTCAGGCAGGGGTTGGATTTATCATCATCGTAGCCCTTACCCTAATTACCGGTATGTCCTTGGTAAAAGTAAATAGCCTTAAAGTATTCATTATATTGATTTATACCATTTCTTCACTACTGGTATTTCTTATTAACGGGAAAGTTGATTTTATATTGGGATTCACTCTGGCCATTGGTAATGCTATTGGTGCTTATATCGGAAGTAATTTTGCGGTAAATAAGGGGGAAAGATGGATAAGAATTTTCCTTATTATTACCATTTTAGCGATGTCAGCAGAATTATTAGGAATCTTTGAATTGATTGGTTTATGATATAGGAGGGCTATAATGAATTTTGATTCTCTCTATTATCCGTATCCTTCACAGAGAAGAGTTGTATTTGCAAAAAATGGAATGGTTGCTACATCCCAATCGTTAGCTGCTCAGGCTGGCCTGGAGATACTTAGACAGGGTGGTAATGCAATTGATGCGGCTATAGCCACAGCTGCTTGCCTTACAGTAGTTGAGCCTACATCTAACGGAATTGGTGGTGATGCATTTGCGATAATATGGACCAAAGGTAAAATTCATGGCTTAAATGCCAGCGGTCCGGCACCATTGGCTATTTCCCATGAGCTCTTACGAAAAAGAGGTTATCAGGAAATGCCTGATGTAGGTTGGTTACCGGTCACGGTGCCCGGGGTTCCTGCAGCATGGACTGAGCTTTCCAGAAAATTTGGTCGTTTTTCTCTTCTTAAAGTTCTCTCACCAGCTATAGAATATGCCGAAAAAGGATTCCCCGTTTCTCCTTTAGTAAGTTATTTATGGAAAACGGCATATAAAAGATACATTGCTTATATCAAAGAGGAAGAGTTTCGCTACTGGTTTGAAACCTTTGCACCTCAGGGTAGAGCACCTGAAGCTGGAGAATTATGGCGACTACCAGAACAAGCGGAAACATTACAGATGATTGCTGATACTGAATCAAATGTATTTTATAGGGGAGAGATTGCCGAAAAAATTGATGCCTTTTCCAGAAAATACGATGGTTATCTGCGAAAAGAAGATTTGGTTTCTTTTACTCCCGAGTGGGTTAATCCTATTAGCATTTCTTATCGGGATTATAATGTCTGGGAAATCCCGCCCAATGGACAGGGTCTGGTAGCCTTAATGGCTTTAAATATTCTAAAAGAAATTGATTTTACTGCCAGAGAAATACCCCAAGCTTTTCATTACCAGATAGAAGCAATCAAATTAGCCTTTGCAGACGGAAAAGAATACATTACTGACTATCAACAAATGTCAGAAAAAATAAAAGACTTACTTTCAGCTACATATGCAAAAGAGCGGAGAGAATTAATTACTGATCTTGCCATTAATCCATATCCAGGCAAACCTACCGGTAGTGATACTGTCTATCTGGCAACTGCCGATGGTGAGGGGAATATGGTCTCTTATATTCAGAGTAATTATATGGGTTTTGGTTCCGGCTTAGTGGTTCCTGGTACAGGTATTGCTTTGCAGAATAGGGGAGCCAATTTTTCTCTTGATTCTTCTCACGCAAATTGCTTGAAACCGGGAAAGAAAACCTATCATACCATTATTCCTGGATTTTTAACCAAAAATAACAGGGCAGTAGGTCCTTTTGGAGTCATGGGCGGATTTATGCAACCACAGGGACATGTTCAGATAATTGTGAATAGTATTGATTTTGGACTTAATCCTCAGGCTGTTCTGGATGCTCCCCGTTGGCAGTGGATGGAAGGGAAAAAAGTTAAAGTGGAACAGAATTTTCCCAAGCATATTGCCGAAGCGCTGGAAAGGAAAGGGCATATTATAGAAGGAGCACTTGATTCTGGTGGATTTGGAAGAGGACAAATTATCTGGCAAGATAAGCGAGGGGTGTTAATGGGTGCTACTGATTCCAGAGCTGATGGTGTTGTGGCCGCATGGTAGAATTTTTATATAAAAAAATAGCTCCCATGATAGGGAGCTATTTTCATAGTTATCCAAGTTAATTACTCAGATTCAATGTTGATTTCTTTAGGTTTGACTTCCGGTTTCTTGGGCATGGTAATTTCTAAGATACCATTTTTAAATTTTGCCTTAATTTTCTCTTTATCTATTTCAGCTGGCAAAGAAATGGTGCGTGCATAATTACCATATGCTCTTTCCCGATAATAGTAATCTTCTTTTTCGGTTTCTTCGTCCTTTTTCATTTCGCCCTGTATGGTTAAGTTACTATCATTCAGTGATAATTTTACATCTTTCTTTTCTACACCGGGAAGTTCAACTTTGGCAACTAATTTATCCTCTTTATCGACTAAGTCAACCGCCGGTGACCACATACCACCATCAAGCCAACTTCTTCTGCCTCTGCTTGGATTCTCCATTAGATCAAAGAAATCATCAAAAAAACCTCTGGTCAAACTTCTTCTTGGTTCCCACTTTACCAGATCCATAATAACACCTCCTATTTAGTATTGTATTAATATATTGTGCTGATAACATTAAATGCTATTAGCATTACTTTCTATTAACAATTATAATGATATATAATGATTTGTCAAGGGTTTCTCAAAAAAATTTTTAGAGGCATAAAAAAACCCTTTAGCTTTAAAAGCTAAAGGGTTTTCATCTTTTTACTGTTTAGAAGCGTCTTCTAGGACCAGAACCAGAATTGAAGTCTCTTCTAGGTTTGCGTGGACGAGCTTCATCAATTTTTAATGGACGTCCCTGAAATTCCTGGTCATTCAATGCTGCTTTTGCTGCTTCTGCTTCTTCGTTAGAAGACATTTCTACAAAACCAAAGCCTTTGCCCTCAATGATGTTAACACTTTGAACAGAACCATGATTTTCAAAAAGTTCTTTCAATTGGTCTTCATTGACTGCATAGTTTAGGTTTCCTACATAAAGTTTGCTACCTTCCATCTCTCTTTACCTCCTTCTTCAATTATTTTCTTCAGTAACATTTCTTTAGAGGCAAAGTAGAGCAAAGTCAATAGCACAGAAAAGCTCTAACTAAATATCACTGAGA
>CAYSAA010000101.1:0-3009 GCA_964428905.1 uncultured Atribacterota bacterium | reverse complement strand
GATTCTTTGAAATTTACTTGTGTTTCATTATGAAGAAGATTTTTTAATTTATCGATAATTATCTCTTTTTCTTTTTTCTGCAATTGAAAGGCCGTATTTATCTCTATCACTTGTTTTGTGTCTAAATCAGATAACTGAAAATTCTTACCATTATTGTCTTTTGCATCCTCTAATTGCTGTAAAAAACTGTTTATCAGCTGGCTTTCTAATCTTTCATTTGCCAGGTCTGACAGGACTTTTTTGGAAATCTGGCATACCTGTTGACAGGAAAGATCTTTTAATTCCTTTAAAAAGGCATCACGCTGTTTAAGAATAGAGTTTTTCCAATCTTTTTCTTCTTCATTTACCGCGTGCCTGGCCTCTTCCATCATTTTTTCCCGTTTATCCTGGAGCTCTTTTTTCATTTGAGCAAGATCTTTGTCCCAGTTTTCTTCCATCTTTTGCCTGATTTTCTTCTGTTTTTTAATCTCCTCTTCAGCCTCTTTTTGTTGTTGTTCGGCACTTTCTATCTGCTCTTTAATCTGCTTCTCCCTTTCATCTATAATGCCAACAATTTTATTAAAAAGAAATTTTTTCAGCAATAATACCAGTATCAAAAAATTGATAATCTGTGCTATTACTGTAAAGGTATCAATTATCATATAGTTCCCCTTATTGACCTAAAATATAATTCCAGAAAGGATTGGCAAAAATAAGAATAACAGAAATCACCAGGCAATAGATAGCAGTGGACTCAACCATAGCCAGACCAACAAATAGTGTTCGGGTTATAGTGTTTGCTTCATCAGGCTGTTGAGCGATGGCTCCCAGTGCCCTTGCCACAGCCATTCCCTGTCCGATAGCCGGACCAATAGAACCGATAGCTATGGTAATGCCGGCTGTAAAAATGGAAACTGCGCTTACAATATCAATACTACTCATTTTTCTCACTTCCTTCATTATTGTTTTTTTGGTATACTTCACTCTCTGCCTGTGTGGCAGAAGCAATGTAAACTGTTGCCAGAACTGTAAATATATATGCCTGTATCTGGCCAATTAATAGTCCCAATACCTGCATTATAATCGGTAAAAATATTGGTGCAATAATCAGCAAAATCCCGGCGATTAAGGTACCGCTCATAATATTACCAAACAAACGTACCGCCAGAGCCAGGGTTCGGGAAAATTCGCCGATAATATTAAAAGGCAGCATTAGAACAGATGGTTCCAGATATTGCTTTAAATAATTTTTGACACCTACTTTGCCAATTCCGAAGATAGGAATAGCAAAAAATACACAAACCGCCAGGGCAGATGTTGTTGATAGTGAACTGGTAGGTGGTTGATATCCAGGTACAACAGCAAGCAGGTTAGAAATGGAAATAAATAAAAAGAGACTGCCCAAAAAAGGTATAAATTGATCCGGATTTTGCTGGGTAATTTCTTTTACCTGTTGACGGATATAGGTAATTATTACTTCTAGGGCAATCTGCCAACGACTGATATTATGACCTACTTTTAAATCTTTCGTTGCCAACCAGCTAATTATTATCAATACTGCCATTACTACCCAGGTAAAAACGATAGTGGCATTTAAATGAATGCCATTCCATTGAAAATAGATAATGGCATCAGGTGTTATTTCCATAATTATTGCTCCTTCTTATTTTTCTCTGGATAATTATCACCCAGCAAGCGTGATAATATAATCCGGGCTAAAATAAAACCTGCTAACCAGTATAAAATATAAGCCCAATCTCCAAAGCGGGCAATGTAAAGCAAAATAAAAAAAGAAACTACAACTCGCAAGATATAGCTAAGTAAAGTAATCACTGCCGGATAACGTGAGTGTACCATATATTGCAGAGTAAACCATAACCCGCCAAAATAAAATAAGCCTGATAAAAAACCTAAAATAATAAATTTAAATACTTGAATCTTGGATTACCTCTCTTCATCTCTTTCTTTTTCAATTACCCTACGTTCTTTTTGCACCCAATACCAGGCATTCCAACAACCCAGGGTAATGCCAATAACTAGAAAGGTCAAGGTCCATGATATCTGTCCAGGCCATCTTCTGTCGGCCCACAAACCAATGCCAATTCCTATTATTGTCGGAATCATTACTGACCAGCCAATAACGCCAAATAAACCAAATCCCATCCAGATACTACGATTTTTCCTGGCTTGAGCCTTAATTCTTCTCTTTTCCTTTTTTTCGATCTCGTGTAAAAATTCTTTTTCTCTTTTTTTCTCAGAAGAGTTATTGTTTTTATCCATGCGCCTCTAAATCCAAAAACCTCCTGACAAAATCGGCTTCCAACTTTTGCAGGGCACTGCGGGCACCCTCTTCCTGTTGGTTAATTCTAATAAAATTCTCTTCAACCTCTCTTTTTAAATCCCCCAGGTCGTCTCCCTTAACGGCACCTCTGGTAGAAAGGGTTACCTGGTCATTGGTTTTAATCAATATACCCTCATTGATAGCCAGGTAAATATCCTCTTCTTTTTCTGTTAAGGCGAAAAAAATCCCTGGAGTCATAATTGTTACAAAATCAACATGACGGGGAAGCAAACAGAAAAAACCATTTATCGCCTCTCCTACTATCTTTTTTACCTTACCCTGCCAATATGTTTTTTCAGGCAATAGTATTCTTAAATCCATCATTTCTTTGCCTCATCAATGGCACCAAGCATATAGAGAGAATTTTCCGAATAATCACGAAATTCGTCATTCAAAATTCTTTCACATCCATCCAATGATTCCTGCAAAGATACCCGACGCCCTTCGTTACCGGTAAACTGTTCGGTAACAGCAAAGGGCTGTGTCAAAAATCTTTCCAATCTCCTTGCTCTATTCACAGTGTTCTGGTCTTCTTTTGATAGCTCTTCCAATCCAAGCATGGCAATTATATCCTTTAACTCTTCGTACTCTGAGAGTGTCTGCTTTATTCTGCGGGCAATATCATAGTGTCTTTGACCAATAACTGTGGGAGTTAATATGCTGGAATTGGAATTTAATGGGTCAACTGC
>CAYSAA010000100.1:0-6710 GCA_964428905.1 uncultured Atribacterota bacterium | reverse complement strand
CCTAGAGCATACCATTTCAATCATTTTTATACTTTAAGCAAAAAAGTATGTTAGGGGTTCTCAAGGGGAAGAATTCCCCTTGCATATCCTGGAAAGAATGTTGTAACAAATGGATAAGAGATCAAGTTAAGAAGAGCATAGAAGAAAATGGCAGATAAAAATTTTTTTCATTCTTTCATCACATCTTCTAAAATGATAAAATATAACTAAGTTTTTGTTAGCTTTGCAAAGAATTATCAGATTTAGATAAAATTTTCTAAGCCCAGACAAAATTTAAGAAAAAAGATATAATTGGTTATATAGCATAATCTAATTAACCAGGATAGTGAAAAATCTTTTTTTACGTCAGAATTAAAAAATATGGCCACAGGCAGTCTGTGGCTTTTTAGTGTTTCATATAAAAAGACAAGGAGAAAATTTGCTAAAATAAGGAAACATTTTAGTAGGATGTAAAGCTTATAAGCAGCAAGACTGAAAATACTATTAGGAAGGAACAAATGATGTTATTTCGAAAAAGGGAGAACCCAGCAAAAGATTTTAATTTAATGAGAATTCTTCTTGTACTCTTTCTGCCATATATCGCGTTAAGTATAGGCCAAAATGGTTTTCTTGGTCTGCTTCCTTTTGTCCGTGAGGAATTTGCTTTAACCAGAGTTCAAATCGGCTACTATTCAACCAGTTTTTTTATGAGTGCTGCGATACTTGCCGTTTTTACCGGTAGTTTTGTGGATAAACTGGGAGCAAAAAAGAGTATGCTTCTGGGAATTGGATTTATGGGCTTTCTATTGATACTACATGGGTTGTCTCCATCCTACAAAGTGCTTTTATTTATGGCATTTCTGGCAGGGCTTGGTTTTAGTATCATAACCCCTTCTGTAACAAAAGCTGTAATAACTTCTACTCCTCCAGGAAAGCGAGCAGTCTCCATGGGAATTACCCAGACGGGATTTGGTTTTGGAGGTATAGCAGGAGCAAGTTTCTTACCATTACTGGGAGAAATCCTTGGATGGCGGATAGCGATTCAGGTTGCCGCTTTTTTTGCACTGTTAACGGGACCTTTTGTGTATAAGTTTTATCGAGAGCAGGATAATATCAGAAACATACTTGACGTTCCTGATGGCCAGAGAGGGAAGCAACAATCGTTTAAAGAAAACTTTCTCTCTCTTTTCGTTCATAGACCCTTATTCCGGTTTTGTGTTCTTGGCATCATATTTGGAATTTCGGAAGGGGCTGTGCTTTCTCATTTTGCAGTCTTCCTTTCTGGAGATTTAAACATGAGTAGGGTGACTGCTGGTCTGGGATTTGGCACTCTCCATTTAGGAGGAATTATTGGACTTATAGGCTGGGGATGGTTATCCGACAGGTTGCTCAGAGGTGATCGACGGCTGAGTCTTTTCATGATAGGTTTGTCTTCAGGGATCATGTATTTGCTTTTTGGTCTTTTCTTAAACCATTCTCAAGTAGGTCAAGTTACAGTTTTTTTATTATCATTTCTTTTGGGATTTTCGGCACTTGGTTGGACGGGAGTATATTTAGTTACGATAGGAGAATTTGCGGGAAGTAAACAGGCAGGAATTGCAACTGGTCTCGCTCTGCTCTTCGCGAGAATAGGTCTTATTGTAGCCCCTCCAATTTTCGGATTTATCGCTGATGCAAAAGGATATTATGAATATAGCTGGCTACTTTTTGGGTTTGTTATTATCGGTATCTCCCCTCTTTTTTTGATAAGGGATTTTATAAGATCCAGCGAACAGATTATTTAAAAAGGCATCTGATGAGGTTTATAATGTAAAGAATAAGACCTAACCCATAGAATTTGAATGATCTGAATAAATCAGAATAGTAAAATTACTTTATGATTGATACTGAAATAATCAAACATGACCAAGGAAATATTTATCTAACTTTATAGCTACTTCACTATTAACACACTACAATTTTCTACCTCTTGAATTACGGCATTACTCACACTTCCAAGTAATAATTTTTGCAAACCACCTAACCCCCTGCTTCCAAGAACAATTATGTCAAATTGCTCCTTATGCGCCATGCTTACAATAGTATTAGAAGGATGTCCTGCCTTTAAAATAGTGCGTGCCTTTATATTTTTACTTTCAAAAAACTTTAAAGCTTCTGACAAAATCTTTTTTCTCTTATCTTTACGTTCTTCCATAATCTTTCTAAAGTCTTCTATGTGTTCAGATTTGGTACTGCCTGATGTATAAGGAATAACCATATCCAGGCTGGGATCATAAACATGAATTACAGTCACTTCAACAGCCTTACATCCTTTGGCAATTATGGCAGCTTTTTCAAAGACCTTTTGACTACGCTCTGAGCCATCTGTACACACTAAAATTTTCATATAAATCCCCCTTCCGTTTATGATAAAAAAGTAGATACTTGCAGGAAATGATTAGGCTTTTATGACTTTTTAGTAGTTAATAATTTATTTTATTTTACCATGGAGAGTTAGAATTGAAAAGTTTGATTAAAATAGAGTCTGATTGATTCAGCACTTGCAACAAAACAAAAGATTTTAAATTTTCGAATAGGATTTTACTCTAAATAAATATGAAATATATTTAAGAATAACCTATTACTAAGGAGACTAATCAAACATTATTACGGTAGAATAATCAGAATCAATCATTATAGTCAACAACCTTTCTTTATACAGAGTAAGAACATAGTTTCTATAATCCATAACAGGGTTCTTAAGAAAAAAGAAGGAGGAGATGGAAAGTGTGCAGTTTTAATTTTTAATTCACAAAAACTGTTGTGAAAATTGACTTAAAAGTAAATTTGGAGTATAATTATTATTTAGAAAATTTACTGTATTCTTATTTTAAGTGAGACACATGGTTTGAGTCCGGAGGTGAACGAGGTGCATAAGGTGAGTACGGATTGTTATCCGTTACATATGTTTAAAAAGGGAGATAAAGTTGCCCACCCCATATTTGGTGTAGGCAATGTGGCTAATATAGAAGAAAAACATGTTTTGGATAAGAGTGAAAAATATTATATTCTTGATTTAACGATGAATCAAATGACGCTTATGATTCCCATAAGAAAAGCTGATGATATAGGGTTAAGGAAAATATTAAGCAAGGAAAAGATTCCCGAGGTATTGAAGGTTTTGAGTTGTGAGATAGATGAAATGGAACAGGATTATAAATCGAGGATAAAGTCTCAAATGGAAATGGTTGATAGTGGTAATTTAAAAAAAGTAGCCCAAGTAGTCAAGAATTATAATCGAAGGAAAAGAACAGATACACTATCTGCTACCGAGAAGAGCTTATTGGAAAGAGCAAGAAAGATTTTGACCAGTGAAATAGAAGCAGTCTATGACATTGACGAAAATACAGCAAAATCAATGATTAAGGAATATCTAAAAAAAGATGATAATAAATAATATAAGAGAAATTAGGTAATACATAATTTAACAGTTACCATAAATTTGATATTACAATTGCAATATGGGTGTCTGCAAATATTCACCTCAGGATGATTACAAGAATTTAATGCTTTCTTAATAGCCTTTTTTGATAGTTTTAACATATTAACTTTTTGTTAGCTAAGTTCTAATATAACAAGGTGATATAAGTTATTTCGCTTAAGTTATTCCTTTCTCATAAAAGTATTTTAATTGATATTAATAAAATTATCTTTTAATCATATTAATTAAGTCTGAAAAAAGGAAAAGGAAAAGGAGATAGTGTGATGAATCATGGAAAACATAACATTAATGGAAAGGCTATTGCTGCAACTATTGAAAATGAGTTGAATGCTGAGGTAGATCAATTCTTTCAGAAAACAGATATCAGACCTAAACTTTCTGTGGTTATTTTAGGACATGACCCTGCTTCCCTGTTTTATGTTCGCATGATTGAAAAAAGCTGCCAAAAAGTTCATTTTCTATTTGAGAAACATTCCTTAGCTGAAGAAACTTCGGAAGATGAATTGTTAAACTTAATAGAAGAGTTAAATAATGACCAGCAAGTTCATGGTGTTATCATTCAGACTCCCCTACCCAGACAAATCAATCAGGAAAATATCCAAAAAGCCTTGTATCCAGAGAAGGATGTAGATTGTTTTAATCCAGTCAATATGGGAAAATTGGCCTTAGGGAATCCCGATTTTTTACCTTGTACACCTAACGCAGTTTTTGAAATACTAAAAAGAGAAAAAATTACTGTTGAGGGAAAGCACGTGGTTATTGTGGGGAGAAGCAGTATTGTTGGAAAACCTCTGGCGCTCATTTTACTATTAAAACACCCTAATGCCAATGCCACGGTTACTGTCTGTCATTCCAGAACGTCAAATATATCTTTCTTTACCAAGCAAGCAGATATTATTGTAGCAGCGGCAGGGAAAGCTGAATTAATTGATGGAAATATGATTAAAAAGAATACAGTGGTGATTGATGTCGGAACCAATGAGGTAGATGGAAAATTAGTGGGAGACGTTAATTTTGATGAAGTTTCTAAACTTGCTTCCAAAATTACTCCTGTTCCCGGTGGAGTAGGTCCGGTTACTAATATGATGTTAATGAAAAATACTCTCCAAGCGGCGAAGAATATAGCTGAAAAAGTTTAGCGGTTGTTTCTTTTTTCTTGACCCCTTTTTATTTTTTCCAAATGAATCATTAAAGCAGTAACATCAGAGGGAGTAACGCCCGGTATTCTTTTTGCTTGACCCAGGGACACAGGTCGAATTTCGCTAAATCTTTGTATTCCTTCATGTGAAATACCATATAACCGAGAGTAATCAATATCGGTTGGTATTCTATAGTTTTCGGTCTTTTTAAATCTCCTTACTTCTTCTTCCTGACGTTTAATATACCCGGAATATTTGATTTGTATTTCTACCTGCTTAATAACTTCGGTATCCAGCTTTGGCCTTTCCGGATCCAGATTAACAGTATCAGCGTAACTCAATTGAGGGCGTGTAAGTAAATCTGCCATGCTAACAGGTTTTTGTAGGGGAGAGGTATTTAACGTACTAAGTTGTTTATTTGTCTTTTCATCGGGGTATATTTTTAAATAAAAAAGTCGAGTAATTTCTTTTTCAATTGCTTCTTTCTTTTGCAGGAATTTTTGATATCTTTTTTCAGAGATTAGGCCATATTGATACCCATAAGGTGTTAATCTCAAATCAGCATTATCCTGGCGAAGCAATAGTCTATATTCTGCCAAACCGGTTCTTAATCGATATGGTTCGGTAATACTTTTTGTTACCAAATCATCTATTTCTACTGCAATATAAGCCTGAGAACGATCCAGTATGAATGGTTCCTTATTGTACAGTAATTGAACTGCATTGATTCCGGCAATAAGGCCCTGCTCGGCAGCTTCTTCATAACCCGATGTGCCATTAATTTGTCCGGCCAGGAACAATCCTGCAATTTTTTTGGTTTCCAAAGAGCATTTGAGTTGATGAGGAAATACAACATCATATTCAATAGCATAGCCATAGCGAATAATTTGGCATTTTTCCAAGCCCTTAATCGTGTGCAGGGCTTCCAGCTGGGCTGAAGGGGGGAGACTGGTAAAGAATCCTTGAAGATAAATTTCCTCAGTTGATTCGCTTTCCGGCTCAAGAAATAATTGGTGAGATTCATGGTGAGGGAAACGAACAATTTTATCTTCAATAGAAGGACAGTAACGGGTTGCTGTACTCTGAATACTTCCATTAACCAGGGGTACCTGCGTAATATTGGATTGTATTACTTCTTTTGTCTTCGCATTTGTACGGGTTATATATACGGTATGTTTGTGATAAGTTTTCTTTTCCGATTCATAGGAAAAGGCAAGGGGTTCAATGGCGCTTTTTTGTTCAATTAAATCCGAGAAGTTGATGCTTCTTTTATCGATACGAGGTGGGGTACAGGTATTAAGGCGAGTAGTACTAAAACCCAAGGATTTTAGCTGATTGGCTAAGTCTATAGAGGCAATTTCTCCGGCTCTTCCGGCACTATAACTAATTTTCCCAATATAAATTCTTCCATTTAAGAATGTTCCTGCTGTAATAATAACAGTTGGAGAATGAAACTTTATGCCGCTTTGAAGTATTACACCATCAATCTGATTATTTTTAATCAGTAAACCGGTAACCATTTCCTGAAGGAGAAATAGGTTGGGTTGATTTTGAATGGTTTTAATCATTTCTTCCTTATATTTATTTTTATCAACTTGGGCACGTAATGCCCACATAGCTGGTCCTTTGCTGGTATTCAGCATGCGAATATGTAAAGTGGATTGATCAGTTTTTTTAGCCAATTCGCCTCCCAATGCATCAATTTCCCTGGCTACATGACCTTTCCCTGGACCACCAATGGAGGGATTACAGGGCAATAAAGCAATATTATCAACATTTGAAGTAATCAGTAGTGTTTTCACTCCACGTCGGGAAGCAGCAAGTGCAGCCTCACAACCGGCATGGCCTGCCCCGATAACTATGACATCATATTGAAAGTGCCTCATTTCATGTTTTTCCCTTCAACATTTTCAATTATTTTTCAATTAAAAAAGATAGCACATTCTAAAATATTTTGCATCTTTTTGTCAAGAATGACATTAAAAGATTTTTAATTCTTGCCTGTAAAAAAGGATTATGTTATACTTTAAGCGGAGAGATGACCGAGTGGCCGAAGGTGGTTGCCTGCTAAGCAATTGAGCGGATTTTAAGTCTGCTCCGAGGGTTCGAAT
>CAYSAA010000099.1:0-9806 GCA_964428905.1 uncultured Atribacterota bacterium | reverse complement strand
AAGGTGGTAATGGTTAAATAAAACCCTAATATTACGCTAAGCCAAATTTTGACCTAGAACATACCATTTCAATCATTTTTATACTTTAAGCAAAAAAGTATGTTAGGGGTTCTCAAGGGGAAGAATTCCCCTTGCATATCCTGGAAAGAATGTTTTAACAGATAGATAAGAGATCAAGTGAAGAAGAGCATAGAAAAAAATGGCTAATAAAAAGTTAAGCCTCTTGTAGGGGCTTCTTAAAGCCACCCGCTATGCGGGTGCGATATTTATTTGGAGATATTTATTAAATTGCACCTGCTTTTGTTTTTTATCAGGACAGAATAGATAAATAGTATGGTACCCAAGATAATAGCAATATCGGCAATATTTAAAATGCCGGTCTATGATTGTCCATACCGATATTGAGAAGATCAATCACGATTCCATCATAGATGAAACGATCTATAAGGATACTAAAGCTTCCACTTTTAATCAAAGACAGAGCTAAAGTTGATAAGGATTTAGAAAAAATATAGTAAATCAGTAAAATGATCAGGGAAATGGAAACGAATACAGTAAAAATCCAGAATTGCCATTCGCCAGGTAGAGATGAACCCATACTAAGAAAAGCGCCTTCATTGTTTGTCAACCTTAATATGATTGTATCCCCTAGCAACTTAATTACCGAATCAGGTTCAATTAGATTTTTAGCGGCAAACTTGGTAGTCTGGTCACAACTAATACAAAACAGGGAAACGAATAATATTAAAATGATTTTATTGATACGTAGAAACATACAATACCTTTTAAGTAAATTATTATTACTATATATTTTAATAGTCTACATCTATTTTATTTATAGTCAATAATTCCATCTTAATTATTTTGGAATTAAATCATTTTCAGATTACCCTTATTTAAACATATAGCAAAAATATTCTAAAAAGTTATCAAAAAAAGATTGATTTTTTAAATTCATGTAGTATAATAAATGAAAAGTGGGTTATCCAATTATCCAACTACCCAATTATCCAAATAGAGGTTCAATTATGATTTTTAAGACCATTGCCCCTGTTCGTTTGTATGAAGGTGTAACAAAACAAATTATAGAGTTAATTAGAAATAAAGAATTAAGGCCGGGAGACAAACTTCCTCCAGAGAGGGAGCTTGCTGAAAAATTTTCAATAAGCAGGGGATCCCTAAGAGAAGCTTTCCGGGTTTTGGAATCTAACGGTTTGATCAAAAGCAAGCCTGGCGGTGGTAGATTTGTCCGAGAAATTAATAAAGATACTTTTATTGATACTGAAAATGTTATTTTGAATTTAGAAAAATCTTCAATCCTGGAACTTTTAGAGGCAAGAGAGATGTTTGAAGTAAAAATTGCAGAACTTGCAGCCAAAAGAGCTACCAACGAAGATATAAGGACGATTGAAGAAATTTTTAATAGGTTCAATAAAAAACAGAGCATTAAAGATGAGAGAATAGATTATCAAGGGGAAACAGATTTAGATACAGAATTTCATTTAGCTATTGCTAGAGCTTCTCATAATTTTGTTTTCTTGAATATAATGCGAGTACATTTTAACCTATTAAAAGAGACTAGGGAAAAGACCTGGCAAATACCAGGAAGAAAAGAAGAGCAAGAAAACGAACACAGAGCTATATTTGAGGCCATGAAAGAACGTAATCCCCAAAAAGCAGCCCAGGCTATGCTAAATCATTTAAGAAATATTAGAGAAGTGGTTGCAGAAATATAAATAAAGATTAGAAATCTATATTTTAAAAAAAGAAAATAGGAGAAGGCGTATAAAATGGCTTATAAGAAGGGAATAAGTGATGCATTAATTAATTTTATTCATAATTTAAATTATGAAAATCTCCCTTCAGAAGTAGTTCACCAGGCAAAGAGATGTTTTTTGGATTATTTGGGAGTAGCATTAGGAGGCTCGACTACTGAGACAGCAAATAAGATACATACTTTTCTATCTAATTTTAATGATAAAGCAGTAAAGATTACAGCAATTGGTTATCATAGGAAAACGGACATTTTTAAAGCCTCATTAGTTAATGGAATCACGTCTCACGTCTTAGAATTAGATGATGGTCATAGACGTGCCACAGTCCATGTAGGTACCGTCATATTTTCCACCCTTTTGCCATTAGTAGAACAAGAGAATATCGACGGTAGAAGAGCTATCGTTGCCATAATTGCCGGTTACGAGACTGCACTGATGATAGGTAGGACTGTTCAACCCTCTCACCGTAGCCGTGGATTTCACGCTACTGCTACATGTGGCACTATAGGAGCAGCCATGGCAGCTTCGAAAGCTTTAAACTTATCTAAAAAAGATATGTCTTATGCTTTGGGTCTTGCAGCTACCAGTGCTTCTGGTTTACTCCAGTTTTTAGAAGATGGGTCAGAAATGAAGCAATTCCACCCTGGAAAAGCTGCTTTATGTGGATTGTTAGCCGCTTACTTAGCTCAAAGCGGGTTTACCGCACCTTATAATATCCTAGAAGGAAAACGAGGTTTCTTACGTTCCACAACTGATGGGATTGATATATCTGCCATTACTCAAGATAATAATTTCTCCATCTTAGATGTCTATTTTAAGCCTTATGCAGCATGCCGTCATTGTCATGCCCCCATAGAAGCTATCTTAAATATCCGTAGCAAGCAAGATCTTAGAGTGAACGAAGTTAAAAGGATTAATGTCTTAACCTATAAGTCTGCAGTAGATGGGCACGATAATCCTTATCCCCAAAACGTAGTAGGAGCTAAAATGAGTGTGCCCTTTAGTGTGGCTGTTGCATTAAAGACAGGTTGTGCTGGCCCAAAGGAATTTGATCCTGTTTCATTCAATGATTCTGAAATAATAAATTTAGCTAAAAAGGTTGAGCTTAAGGAAGATCCAATTCTAACAAATTTAGTTCCAGAGAAGCGGCCGGCTATAGTTGAAATATTAACCATGGATGGTCATAAGTTTCTAGAGAGAGTAGATTTACCTAAAGGAGAACCCGAAAATCCAGTAACTGATGAAGAAATAAAAAAGAAATTTTCAGATTTAGCTTCTTGTTGTCGATCAAAAGAAGAAATAGCCAATATAGTAGATATTGTAGAAAATACTGAGGATAAAATCGGAAAGATATTCCAATTTTTAAACTAGCTAGTTTTTTATAGCTAATAATAATATTATAATCAATCTTAATGGAAAACAATTTTAAGGAAATTGAAAAATATTTACAGAGTTTTAGGCTTCAACTGGATATTTTCGCAGACCCACTGTTAAGTTTGAATTAGGACGAAAAGCGAGGTTATTTTTTATGAAATTAACAGTTAGAAACTTAACGAAAAGTTTTGGAGATCTTGTAGCTGTAAAAGACTTTAATGTCGTTGTTGAAGCAGGGAAGCTACTTGTTTTGCTCGGTCCAAGTGGTTGTGGCAAAACCACAACTTTGCGATGCATAGCAGGATTTGAAAAACCTGATACAGGAACAATAACCATAGGTGAGAAGATTGTTACAGATCCTGAAAATGGGATAGCTTTATTACCGGAGAAAAGAGGAATAGGTATGGTTTTTCAGTCATATGCCGTGTGGCCACATATGAATGTTTTTGATAATGTTGCTTATGGCCTAAAATTGAGGAAATGGCCAAAAACTAAAATAAAAGAACATGTGGAAGAAATGTTAAAACTAACGGGTTTACAAGGTTTAGACAAACGTCCAGCTCCTATGCTCAGTGGTGGGCAGATGCAAAGAGTAGCTCTAGCTCGGAGTTTAGCATACAATCCTGATATATTATTACTAGATGAACCACTCAGTAATCTGGATTTTAAATTACGAGAGCGTCTACGTTTTGAGTTACGTGAAATACAATTAAGGATTGGTATTACTGCAGTATATGTAACTCACGACCAATCAGAAGCAGTTGCACTTGCAGATGAGATTATTTTGATGAAAGACGGTGTGATAGAACAACAAGGTTCAGCAGAAGATATTTTTAACAAACCTAAAAATTCCTATGTTGCTGATTTTATTGGTTCGGCAAATTTAGTTCCAGCTATAGTAAAAGGAGAAGAAGAAAATTACTATCTTTTTGAAGCACCGGAAAAAATACAAGTTAGAGCAAATAAAACTGATAAAACATTTAATAAAGGACAGAGTGTAAAGTTAGTAATGAGACCGGAGAATATTTATCTTTCGAAGAAAAAACAAGATGAATGGTCTGTCAATATATGGCAGGTAGAGGTGATTGTACCCAACTATTTGGGTACACAAACAAGGTATGTTATTTCAATTAATGGCCGGAGGCTTTTTGTTACGATGTTAGGCTCTTCCCAGGCATTTCAAGTAAATGAAAAATTATATGCTCATATTCCACCAGAAGATATTCAGGTTTTAGAAGAATAATTCTGTATTAAAAATTCATAATTTTGGATTATCGAAATTTGATAAAAGTAAATATTAAAGGTTTATTGTTATAATATTTTAAAGTTAAAAAGTTATATAGAAAAAATTTTTTGGGAGGCTTTAAAAGTTATGTCAAACATACCAAAAGAAACAACCAAGAGTCCTATATTGAGGAATCCTACAGACAATAAGCTATTAGTGTTCCTTCGTAATTATCGAGGTTTTTGGGCAATTCTTCCTATTTTGCTGATCCTAATATTTCTTATAGTCTATCCTTATTTCACTCTGATTTATGGTGCAATTACTGATGAGCCACCCAGACAGTTATCTTTTTCTTTTCAAGCACTTACTTTAGAAAAATTCCAGATGATTTTTGAAAATCAACAATTCTGGAATGCTCTTAAAAATACATTGGTTGCATCTTTAGGCGGCATGGTTATGGCTCTCATTATTGGGGTTTGGTTAGCTTGGTTGACTACTCGTACTAATATAATAGGTAAAAAAATTATAGGCATAGCTGCAATAGTTCCACTTTTTTTGCCCGCGTTTATCGGTGCACTTGCTTGGACTTTTCTTGGTAGCCCTCAGATGGGAATCATCAATGTTTTTTTAAGAGAATTTGGTCTGCCTTTTAAGGTAAACATATATAGCATGGGAGGAATTATGTTTGTTTTTGGTCTTTATTATACTCCGTATGTATATATGTTTACTAGTGGCTCTTTAAGTAGGATGGATCCTGCCCTGGAAGAGGCTTCTGCTATCTCAGGTGCTAGCAACTGGCAAACAACTTTTAAAGTCACATTTCCTTTGATTTTGCCTGCCATTACTTCTTCGGCGATATTAGTATATATATTGATGTGTGAAGTCTTTGCAGTTCCTGCTATACTTGGCCAACCCGCACAATTATATTTTGTACCTACTGTTATTTTTAATTGGGTTAGGGGGGCTCCTCCACATGATTTAAATCTAGCTTCCGCTATGGGGATATTACTAATAGTTGTTGTCACAATACTTTTATATATTCAAGGTAGAATCTTGCGTAAGCGTAGTTATATTACAGTTGCAGGTAAGGGTATACGCCCTAAAGAGGTAGATCTTCATTGGGCTCGTATACCATGTTTTATAACTGCATTACTTTACTTATTTGTAGCAGTGGTATTACCTTATATTGTCCTTATTCAGTCTGCATTACGAGATTATATGTATATTCCAAATATAGCTGCCTTCTTTTCTACTGTGGTAATGAGTCTAAAAAATATCCAGTCTGTACTTAATTATTCACTATTTTGGACTGCACTGCGGAATACTATAGCCATGGCTGTTTTTGTAGGTATAGTAGGAGGGACACTCTATCTAATAATAAGTTATATGATTTACAAAACAAAATTACCCGGTCGTGGGTTACTGAATTATATTTGTATTTTACCGATTGCCGTGGCTGGTTTGGTAAAAGGTATGGCCTATCTCTGGGCATGGATATCCTTGCCAATTGGTATTTACGGTACAGTATGGATTTTAGTACTAGCTTATATATCTCGTTTTACACCTCAAGGATTACGTGCAGTATCTTCTTCTATGGTGCAAATCCATCCCGAACTTGAGGAGGCATCTAGGATTAGCGGATGTGGTGTTGTTGGAACGATAAGAAAAATTCTTTTTCCCTTGGTGAAACCGGGAGTGTTTTCTGCGGTTACTTTGGTAATGCTTTTGTGCGTTCGTGAATTGAGTACTTCAATTTTCCTTTACACTTCTAAATCAATAGTAATGACAGTTCTTGTATATGATCTCTGGGAAAGCGGCCGATGGGGGCCGGTGGCTGTAACGGCTTTATGTCTTTCGATAGTTTTATTGGGTTTAGTTATTCTTTCAAGAGTAGTTCTTAAATCCGACCTAGCAAGACGAAAATAAAATTAAATTAATACAGGAGGTGATTGATAGAAAAAATAGTTGAGAAGCATAAATATTATGAATAAATAAATTTTAAAGTTTTAGTGGAGGTTTCGTAATGTTAAGAAAAGAGTATTTTAAAATTATATTTGTGGTTCTGATGGGAATGATATTGCTAACAATTTCAGGTTATGCAGGACAAGAAGTAAAAAAAGAAGTAACTGAGGAAGGTGTTTTTTTGGACGGAGAATTTATTGTCGATAGAAGGACCTATCTTAAAGCTGTAACTGAAGGAGAAGTTCAGTTTTATACTGCTCATAGTCTAGCTCAAGATGAAGAAATGGCTAGAGCATTTATGGATCTTTTTCCAGAGATCAAGGTGGAAATTACCCGTGCGGGTGGTGCTACATTACATGAAAAGATGTTAACAGAGGAAGCGGCAGGTATATTAAAAGCTGATGTAATTATCAATAGTGATAGAAACTACTTACAAGAATTTTATGATAATGGTTGGCTTAGTGAACATGTGCCACCTTCCTGTGAGCTATATCCTGAAAGCTCTAAAGAGTTAGGATATTATTATCCTACTGGTGCAAGTCCAATAGTTATTGCTTACCATAGCGCAATCGTGAGTGAAGAAGAAGCCCCAAAAGACTGGATTGATCTTGGTGATCCCAAATGGAAAGGAAATTTAGGAGGACAGCGATTAGGTGGAGGAGCGATGTGGTCAATGGTATGTTTTTTAAGATCCCAACTTGGAGTAGAAGTAATAGAATCATGGGGCCCCAATGAACCTATTATGTACACCAGCGGTGGTGGTTTAGCAAATGCTTTGGTTGCCGGAGAGATGTACTTAACACCTATGGGTTTATATGCTGGGTATCCGATGAAATATGATCAGGAAGCACCAATCGAGCTAGTATACCCAGAATCAGGATGTCCATTATATATACCTGTTATTGGAATTATGGAACAGGGAGAAAATCCGAATGCAGCAAAACTATTTATGAACTGGTACTTGAGTGTTGAAGGTCAATATCTCTTAGCTACAATGCGAGGACAGTATTCCTTGCGCGATGATGTACCATCTATACCCCATGTGCCGCCTTTAAGCGAAATTAATTACTGGATTCCTGAACCTGAGTTCTTTTTAGATGCAGAACTTAGGGATACTTGGATTCAAGAAGCCAATAAAGCTTGGGGTTGGCAATAATCATAATGTGAAAAACTATTAGTTAGTAAAAAAAATGATATGGAGGCGGATCTTCCCCCTTATTCCGGGTAGGTCCGTCTTCGAAAAATACTTTTGTTTTTCGTTCAAAAAAAATTGAAAATATGTTCCTGTTTTTAAATTAAATAATAGGATTTTGAAATAATCAAAAATAAAATAATAAACTAATATAAGGAGAACTATATTCATGAAAAACAGTATGAAAAAAACCAGAGAATTTTTAAAAAGCTTTGGACTTCCATCCGGAGATTGTTTCGATCTTCCTACTTCGCCTAAAAGGTTTCCCGATGGTGCTCAATATCGTTGGGAAGTACCGGGTATTCAGGGACCCGGGGCTATGCGTGCCTTACTAGAGGATTTTGATAAAAGAGACCTTGTCCTACATAGAGTAACTCAAACAAAGGGCATATTGACTCTTACTGATGAAGAAATCCAGAAAATGGTAGATATGGCTAAAAAATGGCAAGTAGAATTAGTTTTAGCAGTTGGACCAAGAGCTCCTTATGATACCGGCGCAATGGTGAGGACTCCTGAGGGAATTAGAATGGGTTACCGCTTGCGAGGACAGGAACAAATTGTTCGAGCTATTGAGGATATAAAAAGGGCAACCGAAATAGGCTGTAGATCTATTCTTGTTTATGATGAAGGACTCCTTTGGATATTAAATGAAATGAGAAAAAAAGAAGAAATCCCTGCTGATACACATTTTAAGGTTTCAGCTCATTGTGGTCATGGGAATCCCTGCACAGCCAAATTACTTGAAAACTTAGGAGCTAATACTATAAATCTAGTAAGAGATATCCAGGTTGAAATGTATGCTGCTGTTCGTCAGGCAATTGATGTTCCTTTGGATATACATACTGAAAATCCTGCTTCCTCCGGTGGATTTATCCGTCATTACGAAATACCTGAAATCGTTCGAGTAGCTGCGCCTATGTATCTAAAAACAGGAGGCTCAGTAGCTAAAACTCATAGTTGGGATACCACGGATGCAGATGCCCGTAAACGAGCGAAACAAGTAGCTTTAGTGCAAAGAGTCATGGATCAATACTATCCGGAAGCTATTCGTTCTGAACGGGGAACCAAGGATTTAGCCATACCTAAATAATCAAAGAAAAATTAGTATGCTTTATGTAGTACAAAGATAAGGTGGTTAAAATGAATGAACTAAAGATTGGATTTATTGGATATGGTGAAGCTGCTTTTAATATAGCCAAAGGCTTGAGTAAGGAAAAAGGACCTATCAATATATTTGCATATGATAAATATTTAGATAAAGAGCCATATTCAACTCTAATTAAAAAAAGAGCTTCAGAAGCAAACGTAACTCTTCTGAAAAATGTAAAAGGGCTTATAGATAGAGTTGACATCATTTTTTGTGCTGTAAGTGCAGATATGGTTGTCCCTATAGCAAAAGAAATTCAAGCTTTTCTTAGTTTTGGACAAATATATGCAGATATTAATGCAGCCTCTCCTGTGGCAAAAAAACAAGCTTCCGAAATTATTTCGAAATCAGGAGCTCACTATGTGGACATTTCAGTGATGGCTTCTGTACCAGTTTATGGACATAAAGTACCTTTAGTTGTATCCGGTAAAGGAGCTAGAAAGTTCTCAGATATATTAAATAAATATAATATGAACATAAAGTATTATGGAGAAGAAGCAGGAAATGCTTCAGCCTTAAAAATGTTCAGAAGTATTTTTATGAAGGGGATAGCAATGCTATTGCTAGAAACAATAGTTGCCAGTCATGAATATGGAATGGAAGATGATGTCTGGGCTTCAATTGTAGAGACTTTAACTGGTAGCTATGCAGAAAGAATAAATCAATGGATCACTAGAACTGTTATACACTCGGAACGTCGTGAACATGAGATGGAAGAAGTAGTGTCTTTATTAAATGAATTAAAAACAGATCATACTATGTCCATTGCAACAAAAGAGAAGATGAAATGGTGTACAGATTTACGGTTAAGAGAATATTTTAAGGGAATGCAACCCAATGATTTCCATGAAGTATTAAGAGCCATAGATAATTTTGTTAAGTAGAGTAATAGTATGAACTTTATTCCAATAAGTTAATCTATTTAATTATCTATAAAGTGTAGCTTTAGATAAGTATTTTTGTTATTACAGGATTAAAAATAATAAATTTACACCTATATGCATTGGTATTTTCATAATGATTTCATGACAGTGCCCAGATCACTTTATTGATAGTATAAAGGTAATTATTTTACATAACAAAAGAGGTAAGATTCAAAATGAGTGAAGAAATTAGGGTAAATATTGAGAA
>CAYSAA010000098.1:0-3248 GCA_964428905.1 uncultured Atribacterota bacterium | reverse complement strand
AGGCAAAATCAGAAGATCCTCTTTCCTTGGAGCCTGGGATATTTACCATCGATTGGATGATGGGAGCTGGATGAGCTGAGAGGTTCACGTCCAGTTCTGTGAGAGGCTGTGGGTGAAATTCCCATGGTCTACTCACCCTTACATACCCACAACTGAAGGCTGGCTTTATCTGGCCACCATCATGGATCTTTTCTCCCGGAAGATCATCGGCTGGTCACTAAGGAACAGATTAACCAAGAATGGAATGGGATCGGGTCTTTACATTTGACCTAGAAATGTAAACAAAAGGTTCAATACACAATGAGTGCATTTTGCCGAAAAAAATATGAGAAATAAAGAAAGATTTAACTTTGTTCTATTGTATAAATCTTATTTATTTTGTTATTATGTTTTTAATATAACAAGATTCCGATTGGATTTTATTGCTTGATGATTTGAGAGAATAACATCCTTTTATTTCTCATATTTTCTATCAAAGAATCAATTAAACAGAAAGAATACAATATGCCTCAGCCTAGTAAAATAAATAATGAAAAACAAAAACCAGCAACTAAAATAATAATGCTAATTGGTATAGTCCTATTAGTCGTTTTAAATTTTGGCGAAATCGTCAATCTCGTTAAATATTTATATGGGATTATTTCTCCTTTATTGCTTGGTGGTGGGATTGCTTTTATTCTTAATATATTGGTCTTGAAATATGAAAACATATATTTTCCCAAAAGTGATAACCAGGTAATAATAAAAACACGCAGAAGTATATGTATCTTTTTATCAATTTTGACGATTATACTTGTCTTATGGTTTTTACTATATATCGTCATTCCGCAAATTAGTCAATTCATCCAATTGATTTCAACTGAATTGCCTGTCATATATGAAAAGGTAGTTGAATGGACAATACAAAATTTTGAGAAGTACCCTGTAATAGGAGAGAGGTTAGAAGAACTTGATATAAGTGGAGAAGAAGTACTCAATAGAGCTTTGGAATTATTTAATAGTTGGGCTTTTGGATCGGTTTCTTTTATAGGCATCGTGTTTAACAAAATAGTAGAATTGTTGTTGGCTATTATTTTTAGTATCTATATTTTATTTGAAAGGGAAACCTTAACAAGCAATTACAATAAATTAGTTAATGCTTATCTAAGCAAAAATAGGAGAGAAAATTTATCCAAGGTTATCAAAACAGCAGATAAGACTTTTTCAAACTTTTTTCTTGGGCAATTTAAAGAAGCTGTTATTTTGGGTTTATTGTGTACCATTGGTATGTTAATTTTTGGTTTACCTTATGCAACAACTATAGGATCTGTTGTTGGGTTGACTGCACTTATACCAATAGTTGGACCGTTTTTAGGTGCTACTATAGGAGTTTTGTTAATTATAGTGGTTGATCCTATTAAGGCAATTTTATTTATTGTTTTTATTGTTGCCCTACAACAGGTTGAGGGTAATTTTATTTATCCTAAAGTGATTGGGAACAATATTGGACTTCCCAGCATATGGGTATTTGCGGCAATTATTGTAGGGGGCGGATTTATGGGTATTATAGGTATCCTATTAGGAGTGCCAATAGCTGCGACAATTTACAAATTGCTAGGTAGATCTTTGAAGGAAAAACTAAACTGATTTGAAATCAGAAGCAAAGGACAAGAAATATGTCAGGGGACGGTTCCTTGGCATCATAAATATTGGCTACCGAGGAAAGAAACAGTCCCTGAATGAAAGCCATGGTGTACACCGACTACAAATTCTTAAGAGAAAAATTTACCTATTTGCACTAAAGAGCGTCCTTTGGAATACGCTGATTTTGAAGGGATAAGTTCTAAAGACCAATATGACAGAAGAGTAGTTATTTTTGGGATAAAGGCAAGTATGAAAATCAGCAGGAAATCAGTGTGTCTGATCCTCTTAAGGAAGACAAAATTATTAGGAAATTTATTTAATTTAGAACAGATTTAATCATAGCCGCAAATTCAGTTACAAAACAATAGTTATTTTGGGAGATATCATGAAGATTACAATGTATGGTCTGACAACATACCCTCATTTTACCTATTATTTAGAATAACTTTTTGTGAATTATCGGTAGAAACAAGGGAAGGTGTTTGTTTGATATAACTGAAAATAGTAGATATTGCCAGAAACAGTCCTTCATATACCAATACCCAGCCCTGGAAAATGGCAGTTGTTATGGGTAAAAAAGAGAGAGAAACTCAGCAGGGCATTGTTAAACCTGGCAAAAAATAAGGCACAAATTAATCCGGATATTCCATTACTTGTACCTACGGATTGGTCCCCGCAAATGGAAAGACGACTCAGGGAATACGGAGCCCGTATTTATACGTTTGGAATCGAGCGAAATGGCCGTGAGGGAAGAGAAAGTCATCGAATATGCCGGAGAGATTAAAAAATTTCTTATATTGAAAAAGATAAAAAAACTGGTTGCCTGCATATCAATGGGTTGCCCGGATAGAAAAGCAAAACTGAATACCTATCGCAGTATCAAAAAGGAACCGGATGAATTCTTACATTGGTATGAATAATATAAAAGGATACTGGAGAGGATTTTTACTTTGAATCCTTTTCCTGTTTGATAGGAGAAAGAAATGAATTTGAGGCAGAAATCGATAAAGCACCTGATATAGATGCAACATATGTGGAAATCGGTTTCCAAATGCCTGGATTGTTCTATTGCTAATAAACTTACCTGTTTGACTTACCACGTGGTCGCTGGTAATTTACTGGGTGCACAAGTAATGCGGAAAAACTCGATCATCACCCTTCAGGGGAGTGCTCTGAGTGTGGATATCTCCGATGGAATCAAAGTAGATGATGCCAATATCATTGAGACCGATATTAAAACCAGCAATGGTAGAATCCATGTCATTGCTCGGGTTCTTATGCCGAAAAACATCGTAGAAACAGCGGTTGGTGCGGGTATATTCAATACCCTGGTCACTGCCGTTCAGGAAGCAGGATTGGTGGACGTGTTAAGCGGCCCAGGACCTTTCACCGTCTTTGCTCCCACGGATTCTGCCTTTGCCAAAGTCCCTGCCTCTGTACTCAATGATCTCTTGGCGGATAAGGAACAGCTAACCCAAGTACTAACTTACCACGTTGTACCTGGTAAATTAATGGCGGAAGATGTCGTGGCCATGGATAAAATCAAGACCGTACAGGGCAGTGAAATCACCGTGAATTATGACTGCTCCGGTGTCATGGTTGATAATGCCATGGTAGTCAACACC
>CAYSAA010000097.1:0-5912 GCA_964428905.1 uncultured Atribacterota bacterium | reverse complement strand
GATTTGTTGGAAATAGACAGAACCGCTGTTATGAGGTATAAGAAGAAGCTGGTTGAATATAAATTGATAATTGATAAGAGATTAGGCCAGGGGAATCCTAATAGAATTTATGTTTTAAAACCAGAGCTTGTGGATAACGATCCTCTGAAGTCGCAAAATGCGACTTCTAGAAGTGGCAATACAGGACCTCTAGAGGTTTCAAATAGCGACTCTATTGATACTAACGTTAATAAGACTGATAAAATAAATAACGTTAATAACGCTATTTTAAATAAGAAGAAAAAAAGAACGTCAGAAATGGAGGCATTCGCTCAAGAAATAGTTGAAAGACTTGAAGATAATCATTCTTTAGGATTTTTTAGAAAAGTTGTAGATCTTATGCCAGAAAATTTAATCTACCAGGCTTTAAGCGAAGTAAAAGACACACACTTAACCGGAAAGATTAAAAAAAGTAAAGCGGCACTTTTTACAACAGTGATTAAAGCTAAAGCACTAGAACATAATATAAATTTAAACATTAAAAGAACTTAAACATGAGCAGTAAACTAAACCTAACCGATAACGAAAAACGAGACATTATAAAGTATTTGGAATCAAATAAACCATTGCCTGAAAAATACCACTTTTTACTTTTTGAAACCAATCGAGAGGTTGAGCTTTTGTGGAACGGTAAAACCGATGAAGTGGAAACAGTTGTATTGCCTTTTCAGTCAATTGATCATATTGATGAGCCAAGAAGTGAGGAAAAAATAACAGCCCAAGCCTCTCTTTTCGATACTTCGGGTCGACAGATTAAAGGTTGGTCAAACAAACTTATCTGGGGAGACAATAAGCTCATTTTATCGTCTCTTAAAAATGGCCCTCTTCGCAAACAAATAGAAGCCGAAGGCGGTCTAAAACTTATTTATATTGATCCCCCGTTTGATGTTGGGGCAGATTTTAGTATGAATATTGAAATTGGTGAAGATAGCTTCACCAAAAAACCGTCGATCATTGAAGAAATTGCATACCGCGACACCTGGGGTAAGGGTGCAGACAGCTTTATTGCCATGATATATGAAAGACTTAAGCTGATGCATGGCCTTTTAGCAGATGATGGGTGTATTTATGTGCATTGTGACTGGAGAGTAAATAGTTATATAAGAATGCTCTTAGACGAGGTGTTTGGAAAAAATAACTTCATAAATGAGATTACATGGAGAAGAGCCTATAGCCATAATGACGGAAATAAACTAGGAATTATTACTGACACTATTTTTTATTATTCAAGGAGTGATAATTATAAATATCATAAAGTTTTTATGGAAAGATCCGACACCGAAACCGAAAAAGAGTATCCACACATTGAAGAAGCAACCGGAAAAAGATATAAATCAGTATCAATGAATGCAGCCGGGCAAGGTGCGCCGAGAAATTTTGGTGATAAAGGTATTTTAGCTCCACCCAAAGGAACTCATTGGAGATGGTCTCAGGAAAGGATAAGTCAAGCTATTAAAGAAAATCTAATTTTCTTTACAAGCAATGGAGTTCCTAGATATAAACAATACGCTGAAAATATTGAGGGTAAACAAATACAAAATCTTTGGACAGACTTTATGGCTATATCTTCTCAAGCCCATGAAAGACTTGATTACCCAACACAAAAACCCGAGGAGCTAGTAGAAAGAATATTAAAAATTTCTTCAGATGAGGATGATATTATTGCTGACTTCTTTTGTGGTAGTGGGACTACATTAGCAGTTTCAGAGAAACTAGGAAGAAAATGGATTGGCGCTGATTTAGGTAGATTTTCCATACACACCACTCGTAAAAGAATGATTTCTGTTCAAAGAGAACTCAAAAAAGAAGGGAAAGATTTTAGGGCATTTGAGATTTTGAATATCGGTCGATATGAACGAGAAAAGTTTTTGAATATCAATGAAAATTTGCGAGAAAAAGAAAGAAGGCTGCAACGAGAGAAAAAAGAAAAGGATTTTATCGAACTTATTTTATCTGCCTATAAGGCAGAGCCAGTAGATTCTTTCAACACTTTTGTTGGAAAGAAAAGAGATAGGTTGGTGGCAGTTGGTCCAATTGACACCCCGGTGGCTAACGACTTTTTAGAAAAAATAATTAAAGAATGCAAAGAGAAAGGCATTACCAAAGCCGATGTTTTGGGATTTGATTATGAAATGGGTTTGGACTTTGAGACTGCTAAAGAACTTGGGACCAACATACAATTTAAGGTTATTCCTCGAGAAGTTTTCGATAAAAAAGCAGTGGAAAAAGGACAGGTGAAATTTTATGATGTTGCCTATATCGAGGTAAGGCCGATTATTCGCGGACGGGTTAATAAAAAAGAAGTTGCGATTGAGCTCACCGACTTTTCTGTTTTTTATAATCAAGACAATACTGGGGAAGTAGAAGAAAAATTGAGGTCTGGGGGGAACAAGATTGTTATTGAAAACGGCCAGGTTATTAAAATTTCAAAGGATAAAAAAACAAATATTATAAAAAAAGAAGTTTTAACAAAAAAGTGGACAGATTGGGTTGACTATTGGTCAGTAGATTTTAATTTCGAAAGCAAGAAAGAATTTATCCGCGTGACGGATGAAAAAACTGGTGAAGAAAAAGAAGAATGGACAGGAAGCTATATTTTTGAAAATGAATGGCAGTCGTTTAGAACTAAAAAAGATAGAACTCTTGAGTTAACGTCAGCTTTTAAAGAAACATTAAAAGGTAAGATGAAAATTGCGATAAAAGTGATTGATATTTTTGGCAATGATACCACAAAGGTAATTGAAGTTAATATTTAAAAACTATGGCATTACATAAAGATTTTCCAAAAGATAAATTTCAAATTCTTGATCCGGCAATCAGGTGGTTTCCGGCCGAGGAAGATTTAAGAGAGAAAGGTTATGAAAAACTTTTACCTCCTTTTGTGCCTGAACTGCGGGAAATAGTAGCAAAGTGGAGGGAAGATAATTACGAAGGAGCAAGCGAGACCTCAAAAGCTTTGCTGAATTGGTGGTTTAAAGAACCACACGCTATTTTTGCTAAAGATGACACCAGCATCGCTTTTCAATATTACTATGCCCAAAGAGAAGCAGCAGAAACTATTGTTTGGCTGTATGATGTTAAAAAAGTAGAGAGCAAATATGATCTAATAAGGTTTGATAAATTAGGCCGGGTAAGCCCCAATATGTTTGTTGAAGATTGGATTCGTTTCGTAGTAAAAATGGCGACTGGAAGTGGAAAAACAAAAGTAATGAGCCTGCTACTTGCCTGGTCATATTTTCATAGACTCTACGAGGATAATTCGGAACTTTCCAAAAACTTTTTGCTTATTACTCCTAACATAATTGTTTTAGACCGGATTAAGGCCGATTTTGGGGGATTAAAAATATTTTACGAGGATCCGATTTTACCTGATAACGGTTACTATGGACAGAACTGGCAAGATGATTTTCAAATTAAGCTACATTTACAAGACGAAGTTGGCACCATTTCAAAATCGGGAAATATTTTTCTGACCAATATTCACAGAGTTTATGAGGGAAACATAAATGAAGCAAGTTTTGAAGATGAAGATACTTCGGATTATTTCTTGGGGAGTAAAGTTGTCGGCAAAACCAACGACCCCAAAGTTGACTTGGGTGAAATAGTGCGCGATGTTGATGAACTTGTAGTATTCAATGATGAAGCTCATCACATACATGATCCAAAAATGGCGTGGTTTAAATCTATTGAAGATATTCATAACAAATTATTACAAAAAGGTAAAAAATTAGCATTGCAAATAGACTTTACTGCAACACCAAAAAATGACCGTGGTGAAATATTTGTCCAGACTATTTCTGATTACCCTTTGGTTGAAGCCATACACCAGGGCGTGGTAAAAAATCCAGTTTTACCAGACCCGGCCAGCAGGGCAAAACTGCAAGAAAAACAAAGCTCTATTACTTCTGAAAAATATGAAGATTTTATAAGATTGGGAGTGGAAGAATGGGAGAAAACATACAAAGAACTAGAACCGACGGGGAAGAAGTCGATTCTTTTTATAATGACGGACAACACAAAGAACTGTGATGATGTTGTAGATTTTTTAGAGAAAAACTACCCACGGCTAAAAAATGCGGTTTTAACTATCCATACAAACAAAAGCGGTGATATATCTGAAACTGTTACAGGCAAGAAAGAAAAAGAATTACAAGAACTGCGAAAGAAAGCCAATGAAATAGATAGTATGGAAAGTCCATACAAGGTGATAGTTTCTGTGATGATGTTAAAAGAAGGATGGGATGTAAAGAATGTAACAACAATCGTTGGGTTGCGCCCGTATGTCTCTGATTCCAAAATATTACCCGAGCAAGCACTTGGTCGAGGTCTTCGTAGGATGTTTTTCGGCCAAGATGTTGAAGAATATGTAAGCGTAATTGGCACACCAGCTTTTATGGATTTTGTGGAATCAATAAAGGCTGAAGGCGTTGAATTGGAAAGAAGAAGAATGGATAGAACCGGATCGCCCATCACTCCGACAGTTATTGAAATTGATAACAAAAATGTAAAAAAAGATATTGATAAATTAGATTTTGAATTACCAATACTAACCCCGAGAATCCAAAGAGAATATAAAAATCTCAATTTGTTGCGCGTCTCGGGATTTAATCACGAAAAAATATCAGTAAAACAATTTTCAAAAGAAGAACAAAAAGAAATTGTTTTTAAAGAAATCATTGATGACAAGACACACCACACAACGATTTTAAATAGTTCTGTTGAGCCGAATTACCAAAGTGTTGTTGGATTTTTTGTGCAAAGAATAATGAAAGAGCTTCGTCTTTTTGGTTGCTACGATATACTTTTCGGAAAAGTAAAAGAATTTATTACCAATAATTTGTTCACTCAAAAAATTGATCTTAATGACGCAAATATTTTGAGGAATTTGTCCGAGCCTGAAGCCGTAAAAACCATTGTGGAGACATTTAAAAAAGAAATAAACGATCTAATTGTTCAGGATGTTGGTGATACAGAAATAAAAAATTACATCAAAGTTAGCAGCGCCAGACCGTTTGTAGTAACTAATAAAAAATATTTACTCCCGAAGAAGAGTGTATTTAATAAAATCGTTGGCGATAGTGATTTTGAGCTTGAATTTGCCGATTTTCTGGAGAGCGCCGATGACGTGCTTTCTTTTGCAAAAAACTACTATGAAATTCACTTCAAAATTGATTATAAAAATGTAAATGGTGCAATTTCAAGTTACTACCCAGACTTTTTTGTCAAAACTGATAATAAAACAATTTATATAGTAGAAACAAAAGGCCGGGAAGATTTAGATGATATTGAAAAAATCAAAAGATTAGAGCAATGGTGTCGGGACGCTAGCGAGAGACAGAAAAAGGCGAACTACAAAATGCTTTATGTAAAGCAAGAAGAATGGGATAAATATAAGCCGACGAGTTTTAGGGAGTTAGTAGAAATGGCAAGAATAATATCTTAAGGGTGTTCTCCTTACCCTTGTTTGTCGGTAAACACACTTTTAAACACCTTCAGAATTTAAAAGCAGGAGGGAGAAAAGCAGGACCCCACATAGATCTTTTAACAGTTGACAAGCTACTGGAATATGAAGAAGAAGCAAAACAGGGAAAACTTTTATAATCTTCCAGGGATAAATTTTTCTGTTAATAACATTACATTTTGTTGAATCATAAAGCTATAGTGTTATTATGGTTTATAACATTACAAAATAGACAAAAGGGAATGTTATGAACAATAACAGGAAAATACCAGTAGTTTTAGATCCGGAAGAGATAGAAGCCCTTAAAAAAGCTCCTAACAACCGTTACCCGTCAGGGATCAGGGATAAGGCAATAATCAACCTGGCATTAAATACGGGCCTAAGGGTAGACGAGGTTATTAACCTGAAGCCG
>CAYSAA010000096.1:0-6952 GCA_964428905.1 uncultured Atribacterota bacterium | reverse complement strand
AGGTAACAGTGCATTTTTTATTATCTTAAAAATGTGCTGTTTGGGCATCTTTTTATAGAAAATTTTTGTAAAAGATTTAATGTTTGGCGGAGAGGGTGGGATTCGAAAGCACACTGTAGTTATTATCAAAAGCTTGCTGGTTCTGGATTACATCAGACCTTAAAAAATATGACATTTTGAATAAATCTCTAAAGTGTAATGATTGCATATAGTTAACTCTTCCCACAAACTTCCCACGTGAAAAAGATAATAATTTAAAACATATATCAAATGTTGTACAATTATTCTTTCTGTTCATTGGCCCGCTTAAATGGTAAAATTTTGGATTTACCAGTATGCTCCAAGATGCGTTTTCTTGCTTGCAGTTCTACAGCAACATACTTGTTTAAACTTCGTACATCTGCATGATCGGTGGCAATCTGCAATTCACTTTTTGAAATACCATACTCCAATAAAAGGCTGGTGCAAGTGGAATGACGTACACCTTGGTTAAGTTTAATTTTTATACCCACCTTTTGACATGCTTCAATCCATAATTTTCTTAAGAACTCATACCGATATGGTTTCCCCTCTAGTGTCCCTTCTGGGTTTACAAAGAAAAAAGGTGAAGATATATCAATATACATGTTTTTCATGTATGGCTTGAAGTCTTCGTGGCAGGGAACTTGATGTTCTTTGTGGGTTTTGGTGTAGTTTACCAATTCCTCATTACTAAACGCCCTGTGGATTCTGAAAGAATCTGAGGATTTATCATAATCTGTCTTATGCAATGCTCGTGCTTCATTATTCCGTCGAATGTGATATTTCATAAACCAAAAAATGGGCTGGTGAATCTCTGGAATGGCATGTATGATTTGTTCCTGCTGGTCTTCAAGTACATATTCAATCTGTGGGTCAACAATATTATACTTTTTCTTTTCAGGGAAAGGTGGCATTGAAGGGATTTTTTCAGCTCTGTATGCATATGTAAGACAAGCCCTAAGGCATGACATCACGTTATGCTTACCTTTTCCTTCCCGTTTAATACTATTTAGAAGTTTAACAAGTACATCATACTTGATTTCATGTAATTGGAAAGGATTAGCTTTGAAAAATGGTGTTAGGTGGTTTTTGATACTGTTCTTGTAGTCTTTCACTGTAGCTGGTGAAAGGGTATCTTTGACCGCTTCCAACCATTCCCACAAGTAAGGAATGACATCAGTAGGGGTTTCCTTCGTGAATTTCTCAATCCTGAAGACACCTCTTTCAAGGTCTGATTGCATCAATGATAGCAGTTTTGTGGCGTTTTTATAGCCAGTATCTTTGCTTTTATCCTGATGGGTCTGGTGTAATAATGTGCCATTATACCGATACAGTTTGTAATTCCTGCCTTTCCAATAGAAAGACACATACCACATCCGCCGATCTTTATTGAATAAGATAGAGCCTTTCATTTGCACCCCTCCATGTTGCGTATTAAGTGCCTTTAAAACACTATTTTCAAGGGTTGTCAATGGTTTTCTATCCTGGGGGGCAACATCTACATTTTTAGCTGTAATATATTTTTGCAGGGTTTTGGGATTACTGTTGTAAAAGTCTTCAAATTCGTACACACCTTCATTGAATTTCATGTTATCTTTCGTGGTAACATAGAAACAGGCTAACGAGTCTGCCCACTTGGTCTCATGTTCACACCTGAAGGGGAAATGATCGTTAAAAGTTAGCATATATGGTTCGCTCATATCTGGGGTTTTTAGGTTTGCGCTGAAGGGGTTTGTTAGGGGTTTAGGATACCCAAACAGTAAAATATGCAAATGAGTTTTGGGGTCAATTTCACCCTTAGTTTTCATTATCCAAAAATAATATACTCTGGTCTTATTTAGTTTAGCAATAAGCCGAACTACCTGCTGGACACGTGTTCTGGCAGTTGCTGAAGTGATTCTGTAAGGAAAAGATATAGTCTGAAACATCTGCCAATCCCAATTTAGTAAATAACGTGTCCACGCTGATTGCTCTTGACTTCTGTTTGAAGTCAGTCGTTTGTGTACAAGATAATCATGTACGTCATCTTCATCTATTTCTCTTTCGGTTTCCGCCCGCATTAAGATATACCCCCCCTATTATAATTTCATTAAAAATAAGTACTAATTTGGTTTTGTCAACCCCTGAAAATTGGTGAAAATTTGGAGTGAGGTTGAAAGGAAAAGTCTTCATTTTCGGAGCAACCTCCATGCCAACTTGAGTTTGCAGTATATTGGTAAAGTAGCCTATCTCTTATTTTCTTATCAATCCTTTGAAATGCTTTGAATAGCTTTGAAATGCTATACCCTGGAATAGTCTTAAAGTGCTACTGGTGCTACATAAGATATTTTTATAATAAAAATCATAAATAACCTTCAGATATTGAACTGTACTCGGTTTGACAGATTTCATATATCATTGATAAAATGGTTTTAACATGGAAAACTGAAGTTGTCTGCATTGTATTCATTCCGTGTGAAAATATCCCTGTTCATTCAACATACCATTCTGGGGGGAAGTGGTTCGCTCCTTGACAACAAAATATGGATGGGTCAGGTCTCGAAGTATCAGCAACCAACATTGGCGCTATGAATCCATGCGGTTACTGAAAACATATTTTATCATGGCTTCGGGTAGGCTCTCTATCTCAATCTCAATTCCTTATTTCGGGTTTCACATAACATAAGAAATAAGAACTATATCATATTAAATCCTTATCATTTATGAAAAACCATTAATCTTATATGAACTTTATAACTTGAACAAAGGAGGGATTACAATGAACTGGCAACCACCCATAGAAAAGTTTTTATCTCAACAGGAAATAGACAAGCTATTATCAACAATCGAAAATATGTCAATTATTGACAAAGCAAAGGGTCGGATAACATGGATCAAAAGATACATGCTTTTGAATCTATTGTTCAAAACTGGTCTGAGGGTCTTTGAAGTGGCCAATTTACAAATAAAACATTTAAACATTAATGTAAAAGAATCTTCAATATTTGTAGAACATGGAAAAGGTTCAAAGGAACGATGGGTCTATGTTCCAAAGGATTTAGTAAAGCATTTGAAACAGTTTATTGACTTTAAAAAACAACTTGGTGAAGGTGTTGAAGCAGATAATTATCTATTTTGTAATAAACAAGCGGGTAAATTATCAACACGGGCACTTCAGAAGGCTTTCAAATCTTGTCTTGGTGTCGCTGGTCTGGATACTGAAAGATATTCAATTCACAGTGCAAGACACAGCTACGCAAGTCTACTCTATAAGAAATCTTTAGACTTACGACTAACACAAAACCAACTGGGTCATTCCACCCCCACTATAACTGCACTTTATGCCAACTTGTCAAAATCTGATATTAGTGATAAAATAAATCAGGCATTTGGTTAAATTTAGCTGGTGCATTTACTTGTAAGTATTGACAGACGTCCTGCTTGCTTACCTGTTTATGCACTAGCTTCTTACCTGAAAATATCTCATCTGAGGCCCTGAAATGGGTCTACAATCGATGCAAGAATAAAAACAATAGTTGTATACAGGGTCTTAAAACGCCCCTTATTTTGCATTATTTGAAAAAGGGGTATACTTAGGTATGGGCTATATTATGAAAATGCAACCTGGGGGCAATCAGGGCTTCATAATGAGATAATCAATTAATCGGCGGCCAAGATATCTGCAATTTTATTAATCTGGTCATCAGATAAGTTGACCTTCGAGTTGAATTCTGGAATGGTCGGAGTATGTTGCAATTGGCTTTTTAATTCCAGCAAACGTATCTGTCGATTACTCAGCTTTTCAACTAATAAATGATTTGGTTGTGCCCGAGTTAATTCCCGCTCCAAGTATTTTCTGGTTTGGGTTTCCTGGTAGCATACATAGTCTATGTCTGTAACATCCTCCCCATCAAAATTGCTGAATCCCGTTTCTGCTTCGATGTCTTCAACATAACGTCTAATTGTACTTGGCTGGCATGAAGTTATATCAGCTATAGTGGAAATATTATGCCCTTCTTCCAATAATTCCCGCACTTCGGCTTTTAATCTATTACTTTCTATTTTAGTTTTACGCCCTGCCATATCATTCATCCTGTAAAGGTTGATGGTTCTCTAAGAGATTTGCCAAGCTCTTTTCCAAATGATATAAATAGTGCCTCTTATCCGCTACATCCAAGCCATTTTTACGTTTTGAATCTAGAATAGAAACCTGTTTCCGTACCCTTCTCAAGAGGTCAGTAGTTTTAGTTTCCCATAACAAAAATTCATCACTTATGACACTTCTTCCGTTTTCTATTTTAGTCTGCTTAGGAATAGCAAGACACTTCTGATATTCACTCTTTAACTCTCTTTCTTGTATATCCTGCCGCTCTTGGCGTCTTTGCTTTAATTCCTTTAATGCAACGTGTTGTTGTATCCTGTGTGATAATATCGAATTGGGTTTATAAGTCCTTCCACTGGGCAAAATCTCTTCCTTATTAAGAAAGTCCTGAATTGCCCCCGCTGCTTGCAACTCCTCTATATCTGAATTTGTAAGCCAACGATCTGGGAGGGGTGCAAGGCCATGTTTAGCTCTGATTTCGTTTTGAGCTTGGTTTATGAGTTTCATTCGTACAGCATACAAATCTGCATCAATATCAGACGGTGGTCGAACCACGGACATTATTTCAGGGGGCTTGAGATGAGGGTAGTGCTCGGCGTATCTGTCATAGAATGCTCGATCATCAGTGCTAAGGTCATCATAGGTGGTCTGGGTTATCTGGTCATAGAGGTCGTTGATAAGGTCAAGCCTTTCTTTGGGGCTGGCTTCCTGCCAATTCCTGGCTTCGATATAAGCCTTTTTCTCATCTTGGGTTAGTTCCCTGCCGGTCTCTTTAATTTCTGCAGAAAACCTTTCCATTTTTTGTTGAAAGGATTCAACTTGTGGCTCAAGTTTCTTATTGAGACTTTCGTGTGCGGCTTCTTTTCTTTGTTGTTCATTTTGCATATTACCTCCTAAGTTACTGATTAAGTTATTAAAATAGCCACAGAGCAACTTTTCCCCGTTGAATATCGAATTATAAAAATACCCTGTAAGATACTAAATTAATAATTGAATTTGCCAAAGGGGCGTTTTTCCCCCTTGAATATGGTTGTAAAAAGTTGATATAAGTTATTAATTTAATTCTCTATTTCTGGATACACCTCTTTTAAACTATCCTTAGAGATGAGGCCATGAGCTGCGATGAAATTCCATAATGCGAATCTAATAAGTTGAGTTTTTGACTTAATATGTAATTGTGCCATCAAATCCTGCAACAAAAGATCAAGTTGATTTTCAATTTTTATATTTACGGCCCGATAAAAGTTTTTTGTTTTCTTCATTATTAATCACTCCTTATTTAATAATTAGTAGAAATGGCATCCCTGCCCCCCAAATACGGGCAGGTGGGGGTAGATAGGAGGCAGGAAACGCCAAAGATTATTTGCCCCTATCCCTTGCGGGGTGTGCCGGAGATACGATCCAGACACTAGGGGCGTTAAATGTTTGGGCAACCTCACCAATAGCCTTTTGGGTATCTGGTTTAACCTCAAAGGCCCAAGGTTGCCCGTTTAGCATGAGTTATCACGTGATAAGAAATTTTGAACTAGAGTAACATCATCATAAGAATTTTATGATATTATGATAATGATATGATAAGAAATTTCCATGTTATTTTCAATAGTTATCTCAATAATGATGTATATATTTGAAAATAATCGAACAAGAAATTTTTATCTAGAGTAACATTATGAGGTATTATTTTGGATTAGGGATAATAGAGATAATACTGAATTTCTGGGTGAATAGGTCTAATTTTGAGTATTTTATAACTTGTGATAGATAAGATAACTACTGGATTATTTAGGGATAATAACTGAATAAGGGCTGTAAGGATGTAAGGGTATACTATGGCTATCAAGGGATATAATATACCTCTTGTTTTTGTGTCCAGCTAAGAAGTTTTTAGAATTGCTAAATGTTTTATTCAGCTGGTGGAATACTACATTTCTGGCTACTTCTAAATATAAATCTTCTAAAATATAATCATTGCCCTTATTTTGTCAACCCCCTGAAAGGGTTCTGATCTCTAAGTCATTGATATTGTGGCAATAAAAATTTTAATTATCTTTGCAAGGTATAAATATAAAAAATATACATCCTAATATATACAATTTTTAGTTCCTATAGTTCAATTTTAATCCCCTACTATATAGAGTTTCTGGTTGACATAGTTTCTTTTCTATCCCCTACCATTAGAGAATTCCGTTGTTATAGCGGAATTTTCACCCTCTACTATATAGGATTTCTGGTTGTTATAGTTCAATTTTAATCCCTATATTATAGACTTTTCAGTTGACATAGTTCCATTTTGAACACAACCCCCTTTAATTATTAAAGAAATAGAAAAAGTAAAATAATGCCTAAATAATGTGTGAAATAAATGTAAAATTATCCCCTATATATTAGGAAAATTGGTTGCTATACTTCCCAAAATTTCATAAGTGGTTGTAATTATAGCAATTATTTGTAATAGGGCCATTTACCCACAAAAACCCTTATTTTGAATCTTTAGTAATTACATTACAATGTATAGGTAACTAATTGCAATAACTAAAGAAAGTTATTTATTATAGACCTTATTTCTTTATGATTTAATCCCATAGTGCATACAAAAAAATTGATAGACTACTAATTTTAATTAACCACTTTAACAATTAGATGTAAACAATTCCTAGCTGTGCCTTCAATTCTGTGGGAAGTCTGTGGAAGCAATTTAGGGTAACACATAAAAATTTTCTCTAATAAAACCAACAACTAAAGTCTTGTATATTGGCGGAGAGGGTGGGATTCGAACCCACGTGCCCCGCTATTAACGAGACAAATCGATTTCGAGTCGACCCCGTTACGACCACTTCGGTACCTCTCCAA
>CAYSAA010000095.1:0-23796 GCA_964428905.1 uncultured Atribacterota bacterium | reverse complement strand
ATCTATTAACCTTCTTGCTTTCAGTTACTCCTGCATTTTTTGTTTTTTAACTATTTACTTGTCACTTGTTACTAATTACTGTACTTGAACTCAATACGCGATACTCACGACACGATACTATTTTATCTATAAAGTGGCCCGAAATTCCGGCAAGCCCTGAAATCTGCACTCTCTAAATCTTTTGTACCAAAGGCACTCCATGCTTTGGGTCTAAAAATCTTTTCCTCAGACACGTTATGCATGGCTACGGGGATTCTCAATAAAGAGGCTAAAGTAATTAGGTCTTTCCCAATATGACCATAACTGATTGCACCATGATTGGCACCCCAATAATTCATGACAGAATAGACATCCCTGAAGACACCTTTACCTGTTACCAGGGGAGCAAACCAGGTCGTTGGCCAGGTCGGATCAGTCCTTTCAGTTAAAATAAGACTTACATCATCGGGCAACTCAACCGTATACCCTTCAGCAATCTGTAAGGCTGGTCCCAGCCCTTTGATTAGATTGATTCTGGACATGGTCACCGGTATTTCTCCGCGTGTCCAGAAAGTAGACGAAAAACCGCCACCCCGGAAATATTCTAAACTGGCAGGACTCCACTGAGTATTTTCCAGACATGCTTTTACATCTTTTTCGTTAATTTCCCAGAAAGGTTTCATAACCGACTTACCATCTTCTTTCTGCTGTCCGGTTGCATCAAGAGTAGTAGAACCAGAATTAATCAAGTGAATGATCCCGTTTTTAGCCTTACCCTCTAATTCTTTTCCGGTAACCCGCTTCACTGATTCTGGGCTCCAGAAGGTCCGAACATCTGAAAACATTTGTGCTCGATTGGTCAATAGGTGATTCCATAGCATGGAAATACCGTTTAGGCAATCATTCTCGGTGGCAAAAACAAAGGGTTCTCGAATTCCATTCCAATCGAAAGAGGAATTAAGTATAGTTTCCATAAAATCACCATTGGGAAAATGGTCAGTCCACTGTCTCTGACCCTGAAAACCAGCCGCAATGGCATTATGCCCCTCTGCCTCTTCCGGATAACCAATTTCAGCCAATTTCTTATTGCCAATCATTAAATCTCGGGCAATGAGGGTCATCTTTACTACCGTTTCCCATTCTGCATCTTTTTGCTCTCGAGAATGTCTAATTTTTTGGTCATTCCGGTCTTTACCCTCAGGACAATTCTTCTTGACCCATGAAAGCGCTTTCTGGTATTCTTCCGGATCAAAGATTCCTTCTTCTATTCGACGAATAAATTCGGACATATCAATAAACTCTGCACGCATTCCTAAATAATCGGTAAAAAATTCCGGATTGACGACTGAACCGGCAATTCCCATTGATACACTACCCATCGAAAGATAAGATTTTCCTCTCATAAAAGCAACCGCTAATCCTGCTTTGGTAAACTGCAGGATTTTTTGTTGAACATCTTCCGGAATGTTTTCATCATCCGAATCTCTGACATTTCTTCCATAAATACCGAAAGCTGGCAATCCTAACTGATCATGGCCGGCTAATGCCGCTGCCAGATAGACTGCACCCGGTCTTTCTGTTCCATTAAAACCCCAGATAGCTTTAGGTAAATAGGGATCCATGTCAATGGTTTCCATACCATAACACCAGCAGGGTGTGACACTAAGAGAGACACCAACATTTTCTTTGCTGAATTTATCTGCACACTTTGCCGCCTCTGAAAATCCTCCGATGGTAGTATCGGCAATAACACATTCCACCGGTAAACCATTAGGGTAAAACAAATTAGATCTAATTAACTGAACCACCCTTTTTGCCATTCCCATTGTTTGTACTTCCAGTGATTCACGCACTCCCCTTCTTCTGCCATCAATAATTGGGCGGATGCCAACTTTGGGCAGAGAACCGATTAATCTATGCTGAAAGTTCATTCTATTAGTACTCCTTCCTTCAATTAAAATTTTACGGTATTCTTTTCTGAAAATGTCTTTTCATCCTTATTTTAATATATATACAAATAAATATAAAAACAAATTTATCCGTGTACTTCTATCAAAAAAAATTTGTCCGTTATGTTGGATTTAATGGAATTCAATTTTTTAAAACCCAATAAACACTAATACACAACGCCCTTTTTTAAAATCATATTAGCATATAAAGACTTTTCTCCTGTTGCAATAATAGCATAAGCTTGTCCTGCTTTTTGATAAAACTGGAATCGCTCCAATTTTTCAATATTGTACACTTCTTGAGATGCCCTCAAAATTGTTTCATAACTTTGCCATATCCGTGGTTTCTCATTTTCACCTGAGTCCATATAATAAACATTAGAATCCACATATTGATCCAGAGGAAAATATTTTATAATTGCTTCCAATAACTCAGGAATACCATGACCATCAGCCCGTATTGATAGTATGCCAGCTGACTCGGCAGGATAATTGCCATCTGCCAGAACAAGTTCATCTCCATGTCCCATTTCCATCAAAACCATCATTAACACCGGTGAAATAATTGACGGAACATTTTTTAACATTCTTACCATTCCCTCCTGATTACATCTAAAATGAATATTTTAATCGAGAAATTCATCAGAGTAAAGAAATATTTTCTTAGAAATTATTCTGCTCCTATAAATTACTTAATAAAATGGTTTTGTTTATGAATTTATCCGACCCTATGGAAAATAACTTTTCACTCTATATATTTTTCTAATCATTTTTCTTCCCTCCTGAATCGAACAAATCTCCCCCTGAACCATTGACTGAACCAGTAAATTACCAAGAGCAGTTGCTTCTACCGGACCGGCATAGACTGGTAAACCGCTGGTATTGGCAGTTAATTGGCATAATAGATCATTTTGACTGCCCCCGCCAATGATATAAATTTCTTTCATTTTTCTTCTGGTAATCTCCTCAATCTGGTGAATTTTATTAGCATAAGTGGCAGCCAGGCTTTCCAGAACTCCTCTCACCACTTCTGCAATACTGGAAGGCTCAGGTTGATCTGTCTTTTTACAATATTTTCTGATTCGATCCGGCATACTGTTATCAATGAGTCCCGGCTTAAGAAAAAATGGATCGGAAGGATCAATCTGAAAATGAGCCGGTCCATTATCTGAGGCCATTTGTGTTAATTCTTCATAGGTAAGCACCTTTTCATTTTGATCCCAATAACGCTTACATTCCTGAATAATCCACAAACCCATAATGTTCTGCAAAAAACGATATCCTCCATCTGCAGAACCTTCATTGGTAAAATTATGTTGAAAGCTTTTTTCATTAATAATAGGAACTGGGGATTCAATGCCCAAAAGAGACCAGGTCCCTGAACTAATATAAACATAGTCTTTATTTTCTCCGACCGGAACTGCGGCAACCGCACTACCAGTATCATGGCAGGCAGGAGCTATCAAATCGATAGGTTTTTCCGCACTTATTTCTTTGTTAATATGCTTAAATAAAGGCCCTACTCTGGTTCCGGAAGGAATAATCGTTCCGAACCAATCTTTATTAAAACCTAATTTTTCTATCAAAGGAAAAGCCCAGTTTTTCTTATCAGGATTATAAAGTTGTGTTGTTGTAGCTATTGAGTACTCATTTTTCATTATTCCTGTCAACCAATAATTTAATAAATCAGGAATTGTTAGAAAATGACGGGCAGATTGGACTATTTCCGGTTTTTGGGAAATAAAAGCATATAATTGAAATAGTGAATTGATTTGCATGAACTGTATTCCGGTTGATTGAAATAAATCTCTTCTGGATATGATTTGAAAGACTTCTTCCATCACATAGTCAGTTCTTTGATCACGATAATGATAGGGATTTCCAATCAAATCACCGTCTTTATCCAGCAAGACAAAATCCACTCCCCAGGTATCAATCCCAATACTGCTAATCTGCCCAGGAAAATTTCTGACTGCCTTTTTAATTCCTTTTTTTATTTCTGAAAAAAGCCGAAGCAAATCCCAAAATATACTTTCCTTAACCCTGACCGGTGGATTTGGAAAGCGATAAACAATCCTATTGCTCTTCAGATTCCCCACAATGACCCTGCCTGTCTCAGCTCCTAAATCAACAGCGATATGATATTGGTCCATTTTTTTCTATTCCCTTCAGTTTCTTCTTTTTTCCTACTGGATAGAAATTGCTATCGATATTTTTGCAGAAGAATTTTATCCACCGAGAATTACCCCTCCTAACTACAAAAACGAAGTTCTTGCGCTAAGGTCTACTTAATTCTGTTTTTTCATATTGATGGATTTGCTTAATCATCTCTCTTTCCAGGGGTACTTCTTTTGATAGACAATAATAATCCCAGATTGCGCCAAAAGACATCATCTTAGACGCTTCCAGAAGAGCCAACCGCGCAAAATAATTACCCTCTTCTTCATAAATACGTAATTGTTCTATGGGTTCCAGAAAAGCAAGCAATAGTCCTTTTAAAACAGATCTTGCTCCAATTACCCAAGCACCGACACGGTTTAAGGTGGCATCAAAAAAATCCAGTCCTAAATAAACTTTCTGCCATTTATCACTACGCACTAATTCCTGACAGAGAAATCTTAAATCATCATTTACAACAACTATATGGTCACTATCCCACCGTACTCCACGACTGATATGAAGCAACAATTGATCGGAAAATTGAAGTATAGCTGAGATTTTATCTGCAATTAACTCGGTAGGATGAAAGTGTCCCATATCAATACACAACATCTTATTATTCTTTAGGGCATAACCCATATAAAATTCATGGGAACCAACCACAAAGGCCTCACTCCCGATTCCAAACAACTTTGATTCTAATGAATCCTTAATTAATTCCGGAGAATAATATTCAGAAAAAATCTCGTCCAGTGATTTTTTTAATACTTCCCGATAAGAATAACGGTCCACAGGAAAATCCTTAGACCCATCTGGAATCCAAATATTGTGGATACAGGCATCCGACTGTTTCTCTCCGATAAAAGCACTGATTTTTCTTGCTTTCTGTACATGGTTAATCCAAAAATCACGTATTGACTGATTTTTGCTGCTTAAAGTATAACCCGAATCTGCCTTAGGATGGGAAAAACAGGTACAATTGAAATCTATTTTAAGGTCTTCCTGTTGAGCCCAGTCGATCCATCCCTGAAAATGTTCAGGTTCGATCCGGTCTCTGTCAACGAACTTTTCACCAAATTCACCATAGATAGCATGTAAATTCAGTCGATGCACACCCGGTATCATCTCATAAACCTTTTGTAAATCCTTTCTTAACTCATTAATTGATCTGGCTTTGCCGGGATAATTTCCCGTTACCTGTATACCTCCCCCTGATAGTTGGGCATCAGGTTTTTCAAATCCACCTACATCATCACCTTGCCAGCAATGAATAGATAATGCTATTTGACTTAAATTTCTCATAGCGAGGTCTACATCGACACCCCATTTTGCATACTGTTCTTTTGCCATTTGATAAGCTTTTGTTATTTCCTTTGTAGACATCATAATACCTCTTTACTTTCTTCATATCATAATTGTTTCTTTTTCTTTTTTCAGGAGCAAAGTTGTTATTGAATATTCCTGTTACGAATAAAAAAATTTCAAAGACAAAAAACAGGATTCAAGATACATTAAAAAGTTTTTTTTATTCCATATGGAAAACTTCTACTAGTTGATGTGTTACTGGTGAATGGTCCGGATTAGTTTCCATTATATTTTTCATATAATCCCACCATTTTTTCATGATTTCTTGCTGTGGTAGGCTTTCAACCCTGTTTTCTTCTTCCAATTTTTGTACCGCAAATAAAGTCATAGTATCCCTATCTAAAAATATGGAATAATCTTGTACACCCGCCTGAGTTAAAGCTTTCTTTAATTCCGGCCAAATATGATCATGCCTCCGTTTATATTCTTTCTCCTTACCCGCTTTCAATTTCATCTTAAACGCCAATCGTTTCACTTTTAACCTCCCCCTGACTTTTTTCTCTCCTTAGTGAGATACTTTCCCTAATATTTCTAATAAACTCAGGAAGCAGAATAGCAATGATAAGCAAAAATCCTGAAAAAATATTCATAACTTTTCCGGGGACATTCACCAATCCCATACCAAATCTTAAAAATCCCAGTAGAAAAATTGATATGAAAACACCTAATATATTTCCTTTGCCACCGGTAATGGATACCCCTCCCAGAACTACTGTAGTTATGATTTCTAATTCCCATCCATCCGCAATATTAGGACGAGTGCTTCCTATCCTGGAAGTCAATAAAATCGCTGCAATACCAGAGCAAAAACCGGTTAAGGTAAAAACTAACAACCGTATATTATGAACTGGTATTCCGGAAAATCTTGCCGAGGTAGGATTATTGCCGATGGCATATATTTTTCTGCCCAGGGTTGTAGAATGCAAAATAATGGCAAAGGTAACAGCAAATATAATGAAAAGTATCAATTGAAAAGGAATCATAGTATTGCCGATATAGCCCTGTCCGAAAAAAGCAAACGAAGAAGGGTACTTCGTAAATGCCTGGTCCCCAAGAATAACATAGGCAATACCTCTAAACAGGGACATGCTGCCAATCGTTACAGCAATTGCCGGTATACCAAACCTGGTTATAATCATTCCGTTTAGAAAACCTGCACCTATACCGGTTAAACATCCAATCAAAACCAATCCCCATGTTTCCACACCGAAAGTGGAAGCCAATCCCATAAAAACCGAACATAGGGCAATAATGGAAGCTAACGAGATATCGATATCCCCACAGATAATAACAAAAATCATGGGAAGGGCTATAATGGCTTTTTCCATGAAATTAAAAGTGGAATTCATGATATTGATATAATCTAAGAAATAGGGAGAAATATTGGAATTAATAATAATTACCAGTACAAACATCAAAAATAGAACGGTCTCCCAGCGAATGAACCAATCCATAATATTTATTCTTCTTGGTTTTTTATCTTTATTCGCCATGACATCTGCAGAAATATTTTATAATTCTCTCCTTTTCATAATAAGTCTTTGACTCCTCTGATTCATTACCGTATTGATAATAATAGCAACTAAAATAATAAAACCTTGAATTAACATCTGCCAGAAAGGTGAAACATTGATAACTGGAAGGGCATTCTTTATAATCCCTAAAAATAGAGCACCAAAAATCACACCCAGAATGCTTCCTGAACCACCGGCAATACTGGCACCGCCTATAACACAGGCAGCAACAGTCTGTAATTCAAAGCCAATCGCAGTGTCGTTCTGGGCTGAGGCATAACGGGCAACCCATAAAAATCCTGATAATCCAAAAATCGCACCACATAAAGCAAAAACCAGATATTTAATTTTTTTTAGATTAATGCCCACATACTGAGCAGCCACAGTATTGCCTCCCACACCATAAATTTCTCGACCGGTACGGGTATAATAAAGAAAAATCGAGAATAATATTGTCACAATGAGAGAAATAATCAGAATTGATGATAAACCAAAAATATTAATTCTGGTAAAAGATCGAAAGGTTTCAGTCATTTCGTGGGCACTTACCCAGGCTCCCTTACTCAGTACAAATACCAGGCCACGATAAATACTCATAGTCCCCAGTGTAGTAATAATAGGTGGTATATTACCATAGGAAACCAATAATCCGTTAAAGGAACCCAATAGGAATCCAATGATAATTGATAGTAGAAGAATCATCAAAATAGGTACTCCTGGATGATATTGGTTTAACAATGCTACACTCATTCCGGTTAATGCCAATCCGGAAGCTACAGATAAATCGATACCGGCTGTTAGGATGACCATAAACTGGCCAATGGCTACCATAAAGAGTATAGCCGTATCATCCAGGATATCATGGAAATTTGTTATGCTTAAAAAACGGGGTGCGCGTAATGAAATAAGTAATAACTGAATGATAATCAATACAAAAAGCGTAAATTCGCGACGCTTAATTGAATTCACCTCATCATTTTCCTTTCACCGCTTACTTATTATTTCAGTTTAACATTTATTATGTTCGAATACCGGTTGCCGCCTTAATAATTTCTTCAGAATTAGTTTCATCTCTATTGAAACAACTGACAATAATACCCTCATGCATTACAATGATACGATCTGACATCCCTATTATTTCTGGCAGTTCCGAAGAAACCAGGATAATGGCAATTCCCTCACTGGCTAGCTTGGACATAATACGATGTACGGCTACCTTTGTGCCTACATCAATTCCCTTGGTTGGCTCATCCATAATAAGAATACTGGGAATCGTAGCCAGCCACTTGGCTAGAACAACCTTTTGTTGATTTCCGCCGGAAAGGGACAGTACAAACTGTTGCCATGTAGCAGCTTTGATATCCATATCTTTACCATATTTTTCCGTAATTTCCCATTCTTTTAATTGATTGAGAAAGATAAAGCGGCTCAATTTATCAACGACTGGTAAAGTAACATTGTCCTTTACACTCATGTTCAGAATTGTTCCCTGTAATTGCCGATCTTCCGGTACGTATGCAATACCTTTTGCCATTGCATCATTAGGATTCTTGATATCTGCTATTTGTTCGTGAATCATAATTTCTCCATCTTTTTTATGATCAATACCAAAAATGGTTTGCATGACCTCTGATCTTCCCGCGCCTACCAGGCCAAAAAAACCAAGAATCTCCCCTTGATGCAATTCAAATGAAATATCTTTAAAAACTCCGGGTCTTGATAGACCTTCTACTTTCAATGCCATCTTCCCAAGCTTGGTATCAATCTTGGGAAACATTTTATCTAATGTTCTTCCAACTACCGTACGAATAATTTCTTCTTGTGAGATATTTTTAATCTTTCCTTCTTCGATAAATTTTCCATCCCGTAAAACAGTAAAATGATCGGCAATATCAAAAACTTCTTCAAATTTATGGGAAATAAAAAGAATGGCTCTGCCCTGGGATTTCAGTTTTCTGATGATTCGATAGAGGTATTCGACTTCTTTTAAGGTCAAAGCAGAGGTCGGTTCATCCATAATCACAACTTTGGCGTCCATGGAGAGGGCTTTGGCAATTTCAACCATATGTCTTTGGGCAATACTTAAATCTTTAACCAGGGTATTCACATCAACATCCATTTCCAGACGGATAAGTAACTCTTTCGCTCTTTTTTTCATCTCTACCCAATCCAATAACCCTCTTTCAGATTTTTTAATATGGTGGCCCATAAAAATGTTTTCTAACACAGATAATTCTGGAAACATCGTGGCTTCCTGATGAATAGCTGAGATACCAGCTTTTTGGGAGTGAATTGGAGAGGGAAATGTGATTTTCTTTCCATTCATAAAGATACTACCCGAAGTAGGTTGATAGATACCTGTCATAATTTTTACCAGTGTAGATTTTCCTGCACCATTTTCTCCAACCAAAGCATGAACCTCTCCAGTTCTAACCTTAAAGTCAACTTCATCCAATGCCTTAATACCCGGGAAATATTTGCTGATTTTTCTTAGATTAAGTATTTCTTCTGTCAAATTCTGCTCCTGGTCATGCAATGAAAGCGAAGTATGGCGGGATTTAAAAACCCGGCCATACTTCGCTTTGAAATTAATAGCATAGAAATAAGGAACCTAAGATAAAATGATACATTTATTATTCAACTACTAGCACTAGTAAATTTCGGCGAACTGGTCAATATTGTCTTTATCAAATACAAATGGTTCCCCCATAACTGCAACATTATTCTCACCAATTTCAATTTGACCCATTCTACCTACCTCCAAAATCTCTCCTTGTTCAGCTTCAAATTCACCCTTAATTAACTTGTAAGTAATATAAGTAGAAGAGTATCCGAGATCAATTGGATTCCAAAGAGCCATTTTCTCGCAGGTCCCGTTTAGAATATATTGTTTCATTTCCGAAGGAAGGCCTAATCCTGTTAATTGGACTTCCCCAATTTTACCTGCATCTTCGATTGCTTTACCGGTTGCAGCAATACCAACGGTCGTAGGTGAAATAATTCCTTTTAAATCCGGGTAAGATGTAAATAAACCCATCGCTTCACGATAACTCTTATCAGAAAGGTCATCACCATAGACCACAGCAACCAGTTCCATGTCCTTGTATTCAGGTTCTTTTAGTTCTTCTTTCATCCATTCAATCCAGGTGTTCTGGTTCGTATGTTGAGAAGAAGCACTTAAGATAGCAATTTGTCCTTTATAGTCTACAAGGCCTGCCACCATTTTTACCTGACTTCTACCAATAAACTCTGCTCCTGAAGGATCCAGGTGTAATAACCTGCCTTCAGATGCTATTCCGGAATCAAAAGAAATTACCTGAATACCCATATCCATAGCTCTTTTACAGATAGGCACAAGGGCATCAACATCATTTGCGGAAATAGCAATACCATCAACTCTCTGGGCAATGAGTGAATCAATAATTTCGATCTGTCCTTCTGCAGTAGGTGTGCTGGGGCCCTGAAATATTAATTCAATACCTCCCAGTTCTTCGACAGCTTCCAAGCCTCCTTTATGACATGCTTCAAAAAAGGCATTACCTAAACCTTTGACCACCATTGCAATTCTTACATCATCCGATTGAGCAAAAACAACTGAAGTCATTAAAAAGATTAAGAGAAGGGAAATGACAAATAAACGTATTTTTTTCATTTAAAAAACCTCCAAATATTTTTTAAAATCAAACTGTGTCATTTCTAAAAACAATATTTTATGTGTAAATTTGCATTAATTTACCTAAAAGCTAATCACCTCCTCTCTTTTTTAAATAAGAATTATATTGTTATTATGGCATAAAATAATTCTCTTTTCAATCTAATAAATTTTCCCCCTTTACTTTTCTGTCCACTTAGGTTTTCTTTTTTCCAGGAATGCCTTCACTCCTTCTTCTGCATCCTGAGTTGTGCAGAGACTGGCAAATAACTCTCCCATATAATCAATAGCCTGGTGATAAGGTAGATCCTGCACCTGATAAACACCCCATTTTCCTATCTGTAAGGCAAGAGGGCTCTTTTCGGCCATCTTCCGGGCAAATTCCATGGTCGCATTTTTTAGCTCTTCCAAGGAAACAACCTCATTAACAAGTCCAAGACGCTCTGCTTCTTCCGCTGAGACCATTTTGCCGGTGAGAATAAATTCCAGCGTTTTTTTTCGACCCACTATCTTCATAAGGGGTACTGCCGGACCTAAACAGATTAAACCAACATTAATAGCAGTGGTACCAAATTGAGCATTATCGGCAGCAATGGTAAAATCACTGGCAAAGGCCAACCCGGCACCGTTAGCAACTGCATATCCTTGAACTGCAGCTATAACAATCTTTTTCATTCGCGCAATAGTATGATTATGTTCGTCCATCAAATGTAAAAAATTTCGATACTCCTGAGGACTCTTGTCTTTAAATTCATTCAATGATATTCCGGTAGAAAAATGTTTACCTTTAGCCTGTATTACAATTATTTTAACTTTTGCATCATGTTCCATTTTCCATAAAGTATCATTCAAATCTCTGGCAAAACGTATATCGAAAGTATTGTGTTGTTCAGGCTTATTCAAAGTAATCACACCTATATTATCAATCAAATCAGTTAATATCACCTTTTCGGTTTCCATTACCATAACCCCCTAATACCATAAGTATTTTGTACTTTAGATAACCAAATGATATAATAACAAAACAGCAAAAGCAAAGGTAAATATGATTTAGATTAAATTGAGATATTAATTATTTACGCAATTGGCAACTGAAATTTATTCCTTACATTCACTTTATGGGAGGGTACAATAAATTGGCAACCCAAATTGAACTACAAAAATTTGCAGACTATGTTCGCTTAACCTGGGATAGAAGGCTCACAGAATCAACAGGCGGAAATATGAGTATTAAGATCGATGGAAAAATATATCTAACCCCCACCACATTCGTAAAGCATTTCTTTACTATTGATGATATTGTTGTTGTTGATATGGAAGGAAATCAATTGAGTGGTAAATATCAAGCCTCCTCAGAGATAAAAATGCACTTAAAGCTTTACCAGATTAGACAGGACATCAAAAGTATTTTTCATGCACATCCCAGATATGGATTGGTCTGTGTTATAAACAAGATAAAAATTGATACACACATTTTGCCTGAGACAATTTCCATGCTGGGAAATATTGCCTACCTTCCTTATAACCAACCCGGCACAGATAAGTTTGCCCAAAGTTTTGTAAATGATGCCAAAAAAGGGTGCAATGTTTTTATGTTGGAAAATCATGGTGTAACCACTTGTGGTAATACCATAGAAACTGCATTTTCTCGTTTGGAAACACTGGAAACATGTGCTTATATTGCTGTAACGCAGAGATTAATTGGAGAAAATCCCCATGTTATCTCATCTGAAGAAATAAATAAAATTACATAATAACCTCTCAAGTTTTTTGATGCAGTCATTATCTTCTTGGTACACTTATCAATCCTGACCACCAAATTACTCGTCTTCTACTTATGACTCATTATTTTTTTTAGGGACTGCTCATGAACAGAAAGCGCGCTCTGGTCATGTAGAACAAAACGAATATGTTTGACATGCCTTAACTGGGATAAAAACTCTTTTAGTATGCGGAAAGCAATTTCGGTTGCATCTTCAATTGGATAACCGAATGCTCCTGTGGAAATGGCCGGAAAGGCAATAGAATCGATTCGGTGTTCCTCAGCTAACTGTAAAGCATTACGGTAACAGTCAGCTAATAGCACATCTTCAGGATTATCCACACCATAAATTGGACCAAGACAATGAATCACATAACGATTTGGCAACTTATGACCTCCAGTAATAACTGCTTCTCCCGGCTTAATGGGTGCCATCGGTCGGCATTCTTCTTCCAGTCCTGGTCCAGCAGCCCTGTGCAATGCACCGGCCACGCCTCCCCCTGTTCGTAGTTGTGCATTGGCAGCATTTACTACAGCAGTTATATCACCCTGAGAGGCAATATCCCCTATAAGACATTCAATGGTTATCCCTGAAATATTTTCTTTCATTATGACACCTCCTGGATAGATCAACCCTTAGTTATTATCTTAATATTAAAGCATTTTAACTCTATTATCAAATATATAGAATCTGTTTTAATAAAATTTTTTGCTGAATATCTAAATTTTGACAATTTGATTCAAAAAATATTATGCCTCACAATTTTAGAAATTATGAGGCATAGTTCTACCAATTAAGTCTTATTAATTTTTAATACTTCAGCTATTCTGATTTTTTTAATCCTATTCATCATGAATTAAATCTTCCCACCATTCCGGATAGGAAGGAACTGCTCTCTGGGGATTATTTGCATTATATTTACCTTGTAGTATATCTCCTAAGCGTTTCCACTCTTCATGCATTGCCACTGCATTGTTGTAATAAAAGTTATGCATAATATTTAAAGCTACTTCTCTGTCAACTTTATATATTGCTGCAGCGTGTTCCAATATCAAGGGAACAGTATGATATAGCATATCCATCTTGGGTTGCCGGAAATCATGGATATCCTTAATTGCCTCACTGTAGCAATATTCCGCCAGATGCATGACCCGAATATTAATCCACCATCCGGATTCTCGTTCATAAGGTTCATAGCGGGAACCTGTACGACAAAATTCAGGAAGTTCTTTCATATTCGGATTAATCGGGGTTAAATAAGAGGAATCCATGGCTCCATATCCAAACCAGGTAACTGCTTTAATTGGATCAGGAAGCCAACTTCTTACCTGACTGATCTGTCCAAATAATGTACTCTTCGTATTAATAGATCTAGCACCTCCTGGACGGGAAGGAATTGGATTTCCATAAGGACCTGCTCCCGGTCCCTCTGTTAAATCAAATTGTGTTCCCTCATAGGTATCTCCCATAAATTTAAAAACGTCATCAACGGATAATTTTTTATCAGGTTTTACTGAAAATGGATAGAGCGAATAAGGGGATTCAGAATCATCATATTCTAAATTTAGTGAAGGAGCTACTAAACTTAATCCTCTCCATTCACGAGCATTACTAGTCGGACTTACCTTAGGACCATATATATCTGCCGGTCTAAATGGTTCACCCAAATCTGGATCATACCAACCTTTTTCAACAGCAAAGCTTACTAAATTAGGAGAGTACATTACATTCTCCTGGTCATCAAAGTCGATATCACGTATCCGGTGTCTATTTGCAGAAACAAATACTTCATCATCTGCTAGTTTCACTGCACACCATAAATCTAATCCGTAAAACTCCTGAATCCATACTTCATCTCCATCGGTAATAACAGCACACTCTCCGCTACCCGGACTCATTCCCCCATACCAGAGATATGCTTCCACTAAATCACCCATAACCTGTACAGCTTCTCTGGCAGTTGCTGCTCTCTGTAAAGCAATGTCCATGCAAAACCACATATCAATTTTCCCCTCTTGCTCACCCATTGTCTGCTTAATTTCATCAGCTAGTTCCGATCCGGCAGGTGTACAAGTTGTTTCTCCCATACATACACCTTTTTCATTGGCAAAAGAATAACGAGAATGGAAATAGCGATAGGTGTGAGGAACCTGAGGCATTTCCCCTACCACAAATCCGTCTCCATACAATTCTTCTGCCGGGAAATTAGCAAAAGGCCATCTACCATAATCACCATAACTGTGGCTATCCACTATGATTTCCTTAGTTGATCCTTCTGGCCAATCTGCTGCAGGAATAATCCATACTCTTACATCACCTACACCTGAATCATCATTATGGGTAATCATGGCCGAGCCATCTATCGAAGCGTCTTTGCCTACCGCAAAACAGGTACAGCCATCCTGTTGTGCTAGCACACTAAAAAAATTAATTAAGAACAACACTGAGATAAAAATCAAAATTATAGATATTTTTTTAAAATACTTCATTTTCCCTCCAAATAACTAATGGTCTCCTACCCATTTTTACATTTTCCATGGAAAGACATATTGCTTCGATTAGGTCTATAAGCCTTGGTAATGAACATATTTTTACTCAATCAGGAAACATTAAAAATTGATATCACATACCATAATAACAAATTAAGATTGAGAGTTCTTACTATTTTCTTACGATTACTGTTAATATATTATTGCCGAAGCTTATACTTTTTATTTGAATTTATTGATAGCAGAGCTGAAAGCATTTTTAATATTGTCAAATGCTTTTTCAGCTCCTGTTTTCAGTTCTTTCCAGGCTTCATCATCAGCTTTCTTAATTTCTTCTAATTTTTTTCGGCCTTCTTCTTTTTTGTTCTGAAATTCTTCCATTTTTTTATTGTAGTCTATCCTTATATCTGCCTCCTTTCCCTCTAATTTGGCTTCCATCTTTTCAATTTCAGCATCCCATTGTTTGAGTTGTGCAGCGAGCTTATCAATAAAAGCTTTTCTATTCATGGGTAGCCTCCCTTCTTCAATTATTAGAAATTTAGACAATGATTAAGAGAATTCTTTTTTATTACCCTTCACCTATGCTATAGATAATTACAGTGCTATTCTGCAATATTTTTTATGATTATATCCCTTTAATTCCGATCAAACTCAACCATTCCATTACTTCCTCTTTTATTCTCCCCTCTTTAAATTCAAACCATTCCCTCTCATAATCAGGATAATCACTTATTACCCTTTTGAAACGCCCAAAGGCCCCTTTCCCATCTAAAGCTATGTATAATTTTTCTCTTAGTAATTCATCTTCTACTTTTTCGGCAAAGTCAACCATTATGTTATAACTTTCATGAGTTGGCTTTTCAGGAATATTAATATAACGATCAATGCTGTCATTTCGAATATTGTCTGCTACTTGTATTTCACCTTTTTGCCAGTCTGGCAAATCTTCCCTTATACTGTCTTCATCCTCTTCCGCATACCTGGCTATTTCTTCCGATAACACGATAACCTGCCCAGTTTCTTTATCAAGATAGTATTCCATAGTATCTCGGCTGACATCTTCCATTGCCATCCCTATCATTTCAAAATCCACCTTAAGTTCCTTCATAATTTCAACCTCCTGTTCACAATTAGAATCATTAACCAATAAATTAATCTTTGTTATATTATAATATAAAAACTCAAATGTATAATCTATACTCCAAAATGTTGAACATAATTGGCAGCATCTTTATCCAATTTAAATATCCTCTATTCCCTTCCTGAAATCCAGACAATCATAATGACTGTAAACCATACCTTTTTTATCTTATAAACGAAATACCAAACCTTACCGTCTTTTAAACTAATAATTAAATTTGAAAATTAAACATTATTAATGATAGAATTGTTGAGAGCTAAAAAATATCTTTATTGTACGTATTAATCTTTGAAGACAAATTAATGATAATCCCTTAGGAGGATTGTATGAATCAACTTTCTCTTATTCTAATTATTATTATTGTTTTAGCGGTTATCTATATTTATGTAACAAGGTTCGGTAAAAAACAGGGAAAACGAGGTGCTTTATGGCAGGATATCCGCCGGCAATTACGGCTTCCTCCCAAACTCGCTGATGAAACAATTGAAAGACATATCACACGTCTGAAAAAACACCATCCCAATCGTTCAGAAGAATGGTACCTGGAAAAAATTATTTATGACCTGGAAAGAGATCGTAGCTAAGCTTTTCTTATTATTATTTTTTATATTCTTATGATCTTAATGTATACACACTACTTCACTACAATGAATTGATAATTCTGGGTACCTAAGCCCAATTCTTCCGCGTATTTCAATCCTACCTTCCAGTCAGTATCAACGTGGACATGGGTAAATTTGTCTTCTCCTTCATGAAAATCACGTTCATCCAGAACAGACTGTTTCATCATAGAGGCATTGTTCACCAAATCCACACAAGCTTTATCCAGGGCAACAGGGTCAAAAGAGGCAGCCATGCCAATATCGGGAGTGATGGCCATATCATTATAACTCACACAATCACAGAGAGGAGAAACATTCATGATGAAACTGATATGGAAATGCGGTTTGTCTTTTAATGCCGCATAAGCATATTCTACCATTTTCTCCTGGACAATTGCACCTGATGCATGAGAACCTACAACTGCTGCGCTATACTGGCAAACTGCTACACACTGGCCACAACCAATGCATTTTTGATAATCAATTGCCGCCTTTTTGTTTTTGTTAAAATGAATTGCATTCTGGGAACAGTTCCTGATACAATCTCCACACCCTACACAATTATTGACCCTGATCTTCGGCTTGGAAGTCGAGTGCATATCCATTTTACCGTTCCTGGAGCCACTTCCCATACCGATATTTTTCAGGGCACCGCCAAAACCGGTCATCTCGTGGCCTTTAAAATGAGTAAGAGAAACAATAATATCGGCATTCGCAATGGCAGAAGCAATCTTAGGAGCCTGACAATGTTTTTTGTTAATAGGAATCTCTCGATATTCAGTTCCTTTTAATCCATCAGCAATAATTATATCGCACCCTACCGCAATGCGGTTAAAACCATTTTCCATCGCAGTATTCAAGTGATCAATTGCATTGGCTCTTTTCCCAAGATAAAGGGTATTCGCATCAGTGAGGAAAGGAAATCCACCCAACTCTTTAATTAATCGAACCATGCAGGCTGCATAATTTGGCCGAATGTAAGCAAGATTTCCTGCTTCTCCAAAGTGTATCTTCAGAGCAGTAAATTGCTCTTTAAAGTCAATATCCCTGATTCCAGCCTGTAAAACCAGTTTTTTTAATTTATCCAATAAATTATTTCCGGGTCCTGTTCTTAGATCTGTAAAATAGACGCTTGATTTCTGCATTTTTTACTCCTTTTATTTAATTATCAGTCCACCAATTATGAATTTAGCATCCACAAAGTACTACGCCTATCTATTTTCTCTTTTTATTCTATCCATGCCATAAAGAGAGGCACAGAAGAGAAGATTATCCAATCCATTCATCTCATCATAGAGATTGCTTTCATCAGGAATAATACCGATGATCTGCTGAACTTTTTTAATATCTTTTATTCCGTCTTCTCCGGCTATTTCAATCGAACCGAAAGTCGGCCTAGCAAGACCGGTGAGCCTATTGATGGTCGTGGTCTTTCCAGCCCCGTTAGGTCCCAAAAATCCGAATATTTCCCCCTTTTCCAGAGAAAAATTGGCCTCTTTCACTGCCCTGAATCCATCGTAATCTTTGGTAAGATTTTGAATTTCCAATATATTCAAAATTAAGTATCCCTTCTTTTTCCTTATTTTTTAACTTACAGGGATGATCTTATTTTCCCATGACATTGTTTGAACTGTTCTTCACTGTATTTACCGTCTTTTGGTCTGCGTTCTGGATGTTCATAGGTATCATAAATCATTTTTGTCAACTTTTTTTCTGCTACATGGATACTCTTTATTCAAACGATCTCGATGCCATTCCTGATCTAAAGGAATAACACGGGACAACTCGATTATCTGACCGGCAGCTTCTTTTAATATTTCCCGGTCCACATAATAGTGTGTATAATACCCACGCTTGTCTCCTTTTACGATACCGACACCTCGTAATACCTTTAGATGTTGAGACACTGCAGATTCTGAAATATTTAACCGTGTAGCCAGGGCACCAACACAAAGATCATGTCTTAACAGAAGCTTTACCAGACTGTATCGAGTCTCATCCGAGAAAGCCTTTAGGATTTTTATTAATTCTACCACTGTTAACCCTCTTTTGATTAAGTTAATACTTAAATGTAAGATAATATACTAAAATATTTTTGTCAATGTTATTTTTATTAGCCAGTTTTTTTCTTATGCTCTTCTTCACTTGATCTCTTATCCATCTGTTAAACCATTCTCTCCAGTATATGCAAAGGGAATTCTTCCCCTTGAGAACCCCTAACATACTTTTTTGCTTTAAGTATAAAAATGATTGAAATGGTATGCTCTAGGTTAAAATTTGGCTTAGCGTAATATTATTGAAGGGCTGGAATTGGCGATCTCCCCAGACAGAACGATTTTCGCAACTTCTATTCAGGTGATGACATGGTAAATGTTCTTCAAAAGTTAGAAGAAATAAATTTATAGCCTCCTCGCCTTTTTTGCCTTTCGTTGACTTATTAATAATTTTGCTTTTCTCTTATCCCCTTTCGATAGAAAGTATCCGCGAGTTTTACTTTCCTTTAAAATATCCTGTGTTTTCTTTTTTAGTTCTCTCAATGCATCATCCAGGCTTCTAAAATTTGATACTCTGATAGTTACCAATCAAAATCACTCCTTAAAATAATAATTATTAAAGCAACTCTTTGTACTCATTCTATTTAGTAACTTATGATAATACTTAATAGGGAAAAGAGCTGATCAACCTTAACTATCAACATTCAAGGTAATAATAAAGTGTACAAAAATTATAGCAAAATCTGCTTTCTACTTCTTTTACAAAATCACATGATGAGTACTTCAAGATGCAAGAAAGGAAAATAAAAAACTTTTTATCGATGTAGCATATACCCGTCACAAATATTAATATTTAAGGTATCCATAACACTTCTATTCATTTTTGAATCATTTCTTTTCATTAAAAAAATTTTTCAAAAACAATGCTTAACCTAAAGCCTATTATCTTCCCAATAAAGTTTGCAAGATGAATATACTTAAATATACCACATTTATTAGAAAGAAACCATTTTTACTTTTTACTTAAAAAATGTAAAAAAACAAAGCCCCTCAGCGAGATGCTGAAGGGCTGGGATTGAAAAGCTACCCTATCGTACAGCTTCAGAACTTTTCAGGAGAATAAGCTCCTAACAAATAGTTGAAAAGTTAAATTACTTGTTTAAATTTACTAATTTGAAAGGATTAGTAGTGATTTACATCTTGACCAGCTCTACCCGACGATTTTTCGCCCTGCCTTCCTCAGTGTCATTAGAGGATACCGGTTGGGATTCACCATAGCCTTTAGCAAGAAGTCTTTTCGGAGTAATACCAAACAATTGGAGGTATTGGTATACGGTATTCGCTCGTTGCTCTGATAATGTTAAATTGTATTCTGCTTCACCTTCATTATCGGTATGACCCTGGATTTCAACCTTTAAATCAGGATTCTGTAATAGCAAGGTAACAATATGCTGGAGCTGCTTATCAGACTCCTGCTTTAGGGTGGCCTGATCGTAATCAAACAGGATATCATAGAGTATCACCCTACCTTCCTTATCCAAGGCTTCTTTCAATTCAACAGGGCCAAAAGTTAAGGATTTCTGAAACCCTTCTTCATCGATAATCGTCAGGTACTGTTGTCCTAAGTTAGCAGTAGGGGCTACTCGGCACCAGGTTATTCCGCCATCATCTCTGGGTATGGTCAGAACCATCTGTCCTACGTCTTCATACACTACCTTGCCTCCCTTCTCCAGGACAGCAGCTTTGTAATTTTCAAAAAACTCTAATTTGGATATATCCCGGACTCTTTCTCCGGAAGGGGTACGCACTTCATATAACAGTTGCCATTTTTTACCTTTAACTTCTACCTCTTCTCTTTTTTGAGTTTCTTCATTTATGACATAAAATTTGTAAGAATCAAAGTTGTTATATTTGGACATATTCTCAGCTAATACTGAACCTGGAAAAGGGCGGATAAAGGGATGTTCGGGTATCTCGGCAGCGTGGATTGATGTTATTGTTAAGAAAAGAAAAAAGGCAATAAAAAATAGTAATAACTTTACATGTTTCATTGTTTACCTCCAGATATTAATTTAGATAATGAAAGAAATAATGTCTAAAAATTTTACGAGCTTCAAATAACATTATCACCTCACTTTCATTACTTATTCGGATGACATTTTACTATCCTTCTATTTTTTATCTACTTCTAATAATATCACTCTGGAACTAAGTCTAATCCATAATATTTTCAAAACAGCTATTTTTTAATCTGCTTATTATCTTATTTTGACTTATGATATAGTATATTACATTTTATTTAAAAAGTCCTTCTTTTTTTATAGAAAGTAGAGAAAAGACCCTCAGCATGATGCTAAAGGACTGGGATTTGTTGGCTCTCCATGTTGTTCTATATGTAGAACTTTTTCATGTCAATTTTACCTTCAAACAGCAGTTAAATCCCCTTCCATTCCCAAGAAAAAATATAAAAATCCTCTCTTTTTAGCCAAATATATTAGAAAATGATTGCCTCAAGAGAAGTAAAGAATCAGGCAGAATTAGTATGAAAAATCTGCACCTCAAGCGCAAGGATTATCCAGATTCTAAATCTATTAAAGCTTGAGAAAAGGATTATAGGTAAACTGGAACAACTTGGGGAACCTATGGATAAGAAAGTAATATCTGAAAGCAAACTACCTGGAAGCATTCCTGAAAATAATACCCTCATATAATACAAACTTCTGATCACTTATTATTTTTATGACATTTCAACCTGACTAAATTATGCCTATCCGATGATAGTATTTCCTAAGCTATTCTATTTTATTTTATTTGCTACAATGTTATAATGAATTTATATAAGAATGAAGTGCTAAAAAGATTTATGATTTTCTAATAGTTATATCAAATATTTGTTCATTTCTTATTTAAATAAAGGAATAAGGAGGAATAAAATGAAAATTTTAGCATGTACAGATGGTTCTGATTATAGTCAGAAAGCGTTAGAAGAAGCCGCCCTGCTCGCCGAGGGGAGTAAGAACATTGATGAAGTAGCTATTATCTATGTTTATGACCAAAGGCATGATACGTACTTGCCTTTTACATCAGAGGGTAGTTTCTCACCTAAAGAAATAGAAAATTATGAAAAGAGAATAAAAGAGCAAAAAGAGGAAAGAAAAAAGATCTTATCAGATGCCACAAAATTTTTTGAAGGAAAGAACACAAAGGTGCGTACCATCTACAAGGAAGGACATCCCTCACATACTATCGTTAAAGTTGCTCAAGATGAAGGAATTGACATAATTGTTATTGCTAGTGAGGGATTAAGCGGTTTGAAAAAATTATTCCTGGGCAGTGTCAGTAATGCCGTAATTCAAGAAGCAAAAGATTGTAGTGTGCTCTTAGTGAAGTAAGAGTAAAATAGGCAGAATCTCAAAGGACGAAATTCTGCCTATTGGAATTTCTGGCTCCCCCAATTGGATGCGTTTAGAACTTTTTTAAAATAGATATCTCCCTGGAAATATTTAATTAATTTAGGAAATCTTTTAACCATGTTCAATTTATCTTAAAATGCTCTGACAAACTAAAATAAAGGTGCTATAATGAACAAAAATATAGTTTTTCTTCATAGTATATTGGCACTATTACAAGCCAGACTACCTTCTTCCATTATCTTTATTCATCGCCACAGAATCAAGGAATTTCAATCAATTTTAGGAGGTACTTATTATGAGAAAGAAATTACTTTTAGCCATGTTGATCTTTATTCTATTTTTCTACGGATTCTCTCCTATCATTTTTGGGCAGGAACAAGATATACCAGGTAGCAAGGATCATCCCCTTCTCTCCAGAATGGATAACTTTTATATCGATGAATACACAGAATTTGAATATGATTCTCACACATTTTACGATGAAGAGGACTATGAATACGTTATTGAAGGTCATAAGTGGGTTATTGGTTATACCTTGAAAGAAGGGTTTGATGTACCGGGGCAATTGAAAATCAGAAAGAATTATATCAATGCCATTAAAGAGATCGGGGGAACCATCCTGTGGGATCGAGGCGTCTATATGATGGTAACATTGGAAGAAAAAGAGACATGGATTGATCTTTGGGTAGATGATGACGGCAGTGATTACCGATTGACCATCATAGAAAAAACCGTCATGGAACAGGAAGTCGAGGCAGACCCTGAGGCACTCTCAAAAAATCTAAAAAAAGAAGGACATGTGGCTATCTACGGAATTTACTTTGATTATGACAGTGCTGCCATTAAACCAGAATCAGAACCATCTTTGAAAATGATCGCTGAAATGTTAAAACAAAACAATTCTCTTAAAGTCTACATAGTTGGCCACACGGATATGACCGGTTCCTTGGAATACAACCTGGAATTATCTCGGAGGCGGGCAGAAGCCGTGGTAAAAGAACTGGTGAATGCCTATGGTATCTCATACGACCGCCTCAAGGCTATGGGGGTGGGACCCCTCTGCCCGATTGCCACCAATCAAAGCAAAGAAGGGCGTCAATTGAACCGACGGGTGGAACTAGTTGAGATATAAATTTATCATTTAAAAAGGATGATACATTTTTATCTGAATTAAGAACCAATGATGCTGATGTATAACATGGTAACTAGAAAAAGTAATACTATTTATGATTCTTAAAAAACTTCTTTGTCGATGTATCCGATGAAAAGATGGTTTTTACAGGAATAGAAACCACCCTCAGTGGTATGCATAACTGGACCGATTATGGTGGTGGGAAACTTAAGCCGGAATATGAAGTGTTTGGCCCGGACCCAGGATGTCATGGAAGAATCTCTGGTGCAGTTTCAGGAGCACTGCTCTTGAATTCCGAAGAATTTCTACACTGGAAATTTGAAAGAATATGCAAATAACAATTTTTTTGCATTAACGAGCAACCAAAAAACTCTTAACCCACGCGGGCAGGGATGGCAATTGATTATTTTCAATCATTGATTGCCATTTTTCATCGGTTAAACGGTCTTCCATGGGCTGTTTAAATTCATAATAAGAAAAGACCGGGCCTCTTAAAATCTTCTCCTGGCCGTCCTCGGAGATAAGAACAAAGAGATTAAATGGTTTACCAATCCCCTCTTCTAATACTTGCTTGGTATTAATATCGGTATGTACATCAGCTACCAGGGCTGATTGATGATCTGTTTGGGAGGTGATTTTTTGC
>CAYSAA010000094.1:0-9671 GCA_964428905.1 uncultured Atribacterota bacterium | reverse complement strand
GTTTTCCACCCAGTTCCTCCACCAGGTAGTCATACCTCCCTCCTCCGCCTATTGCATTTTGTGAACCTAATTCACCGGAAATAATTTCAAAAGCTGTTTTGGTATAATAGTCCAGTCCTCTGACCAGTAACGGATTTACCTGATATGCAATCTGAAGACTATCCAAGTATTCCCTCAGTTTCTGAAAATGACTCTTACAATCTTCGCATAGATAATCAAAAATAGAGGGGCTATTCTTGATCTGTATCTGACATTGTTCTTTTTTACAATCCAGTATCCTTAAGGGATTTTTTGCATATCGTTCGCGGCAGTCTGAACATAATAATTCTCTTTTATCTCGGAAATAATCCTTCAGGGCATTGAGATACTTCGGCCGGCATTCACGGCACCCTACGCTATTTATGATAAGGTTAAAATCTTTTAAGCCCAGTTTTTGATAAATAGCTAAAGATGCCGAGATAATTTCAGCATCAATCATTGGCAACTGTGATCCGATTGCCTCCAAACCAAACTGATTAAACTGCCGATATCGACCAGACTGCGGTTTTTCGCATCGGAACATACTCCCCAGGTAAAATAATTTACTTAAAGGATTTTCTCTTCCTATATGATGCTCCAAATAAGCCCGGACTACGGGTGCTGTTCCTTCAGGACGTAAAGTCAAGCTGCGACCTTTCTTGTCCTGAAAAGTAAACATCTCTTTATTGACAATATCAGTTGTCTCACCTATACCCCGCACAAATAATTCAGTATGTTCAAAAGCCGGGGTCCTGATTTCCCGATATCCATAATTCTGCAATACTTCTTTAATGATATCTTCTGCATAATACCAATAGTCAATTTGGGAAGGCAATATATCGCTGGTTCCTTTGGGCGCTTTTGATAACACAGCATACTCCTTTTCTTTTTTACTGGTGGAATTGGTGCTAAATAAAAAGCTATAACACCTGACACACAGGAAGTTTAAGAGAAATGGTGGCATATAAAAACAAAAAACCTGATAATATTGTTAAATATTATCAGGGACGAAAGATTTTTTTCGCGGTGCCACCCTGTTTAATGGTTAGAATATCACCATTCGACTCTTTCCTTTAACGCGTTTTGCGTATAGATTTTTTTATCACTTTTTATTATAAAATGATTTAGGGTTGTCATTCAATTGCTTTAGCAGCAATTTACTTTTCCCGGAAAACCTATAACTTTTTTTTGACTATTTGATGAGATTTATATTTTCGTTGTTATTTTATATAATTTAGTACGAAAAGTCAAAAAAATTCACTATAAAACCGCATATTCAATAAAAGCCTTTTTATTCAGTACTTTTTATATTAGTCCGAAAAATCATCTCGTAATTTATTAAAATCTTACCTAATTTATTATTTTCTTTCTCTTTCATATCCATTTCTTTACATACATTCTATTTATATCCTATATAAGTACTTGATAGTTAATGGATAACCACAAATTTAGGATCAACTGCCCTGAGCAAAGCGATTTCCCGGTCAATCAGGTGATTGTGGTATAATTCCCTCAGGCATTGATCCATTGTTTGCATGCCCTGCTGTCGGGAGGCCTGTATGGTAGCCGGAATCATATGGATTTTCTCTTCACGAATGATATTTTTAATAGCAGGAGTAGCTTTCATAATCTCCACTGCCGGAACCCGTCCGGTTTGATCAATGTTCGGAAGCAATGCCTGGGTAATAACTGCCAGTAAGGATTCGGCCAGCTGAATACGTATCTGTCTCTGTTGATGTGCCGGAAAAACATCAATGATACGTTCCACTGTTTCGGCAGCACTGTTCGTATGTAATGTTGAAAAAACCAGATGACCAGTCTCGGCAGCAGTAACAGCCATGGATATGGTTTCCAGGTCCCGCATTTCTCCTACCAGAATTACATCCGGGTCTTCCCGCAGTACAACCCTTAAAGCATGGGCAAAAGATTGGGTATGAGCACCAACCTCCCGTTGGTCAATGATGCAATTTTTGTGTTCGTGAATAAACTCAATGGGGTCTTCAATGGTGATAATATGAAGCTTCTGATTTTCATTGATAATGTCAATCAGACTCGATATGGTGGTTGATTTACCACTACCGGTAGGTCCGGTTAACAAGACCAATCCTTTTGGCTTTGTGGTAAATTCCTTCATACTCTGGGGCAAGCCTAATTCTTCCAATGTTTTAATCTTTTCCGGGATTAAGCGAAAAGCACCGGCGATCCCTCGCCTGTGCTGAAAAACATTGACTCGGAAGCGGGCAACATTTACAATTTCCACAGAAAAGTCGATTTCCTTTATTTGTTCAAACTTTTTTCGCTGTTCACTGTTAAGAACACTATAAAGCATTTCATAGGCATCATCTTCCGTTAATTCGGGGTAATTTAGTTTAGAAAGAAAACCATTAATCCGCACAGTAGGCGGTACACCAACTGTCAAGTGCAAATCAGATGCATCAAGATCCCTGGTCTGTGTTAACAATTCACTTATTCTCATATGCAAACCTCCTTTGTTTTCAATAAATATCGCACCCGCAGAGCGGGTGGTTTTAAGAATGGACAATATATTTATTCTCTATTTTATTTCATTTCTCAGTTCTTCGATTTTATCCGTTTTTTCCCAGGTAAAATCCTCCAACTCCCTGCCAAAATGTCCATAAGCTGCCGTTTTCTTATAAATTGGCCTTTTCAATTTTAAATATTCGATAATAGCCGCAGGCCGTAAATCAAAATGCTTCCTGATGATTTGAATTATTTCCGATTGCGGTATTTTCCCGGTATTAAAGGTATCAACCATAATGGATATCGGGTTGGCTACACCTATGGCATAAGCAACTTCTATTTCGCATTTATCTGCAATTCCGGCAGCTACAATATTTTTAGCAATATATCTTGCAGCATAACTTCCCGAGCGATCTACCTTGGTGGGGTCTTTTCCTGAAAAACAACCCCCTCCGTGACTTCCCACGCCACCATAAGTGTCAACAATAATTTTTCTACCTGTAACCCCGGTATCTGCCTGAGGTCCGCCAATCACAAATCTTCCGGTAGAATTAATGTAATATTTGGTATTTTTATCAAGGTATTTGGCAGGGATTGCATTTTTGATAACCATTTCCAGAATATCTTTCCGAATGGTATGTAGTTCAACTTTGGGGTGATGCTGTGCAGCTATCACCACAGCCTCTACTCTCATTGGTGTGCCATTTAAATATTCCACTGTTACCTGTGATTTACCGTCTGGTCTCAGGTATGGTATGATTTTTTTCTTTCTTACTTCTGCAAGGCGGTAAGTCAGTTTATGTGCCAGAGATATAGGAAGAGGCATTAGTTCAGGAGTTTCCCTGCAGGCATAACCAAACATCATACCTTGGTCACCGGCACCGGTAGATGCAATTCTATCTTTTTCCGGCACTTTTTTTTCTTCCCTTGCTTCCCAGGCATAATTTACACCAATGGCAATATCCTGAGATTGTTCCTCAATAGAAGTTAGTATAGCACAGGTATCGCAATCAAAACCAAATTTTGCCCGAGTATATCCAATTTCCCTAATAGTCTCACGGGCTATTTTAGTAATATCCGCATATCCCTTGGTAGTAAGCTGCCCGGCCACCAGGACTAACCCGGTTGCCACTAAAGTTTCCACCGCCACCCTGGCCTCAGTATCATTTTTGTACACTTCGTCAAGAATTGCATCTGAAATTTGATCAGCAATTTTATCCGGATGACCCTCAGTAACCGATTCCGAAGTAAAAAAATAGTTATTCTTCAACACACAAGCCTCCTATTAGCAATTAATAAAAATACCATAAATATCGCACCCGCTTAGCGGGTGGCTTTCAGAACCTCTAAAAGAGGTGTAACTTTTTCCTGGTTACTTTTTGTTCTGCTTTTTCTTTGCTATTAACTGGATATGTCTAAGCAATACAACTGCCTGTTTTGGACTTCAGGTGAACAATTACATTGTCTTATCTTAATCTTTTTTATGGTAAAACCAGTTTATTTAACCATGACCACCTTCTAAGAAGGTGGTCATGGTTAAATAAAAAATAATAGGAATAATTTCCCCTGACTCTCTTTAGAGATATTTTTTATAACGGTCATCTTTAGCCATCTGATTAATAATTTTCCTAATATCCCCTTCGCGATTCTTGGGATAAATCAGTTGTATGGGGCCATTGTTAATAATAACCAGATCGGACAAACCAATCGTTACGGTTAATCCCTTATCATTAATAATAATACAACGATCGGTATCAATACCAGCATGTTCTCCCTGGATAATGTTCTCATTTTCATCATGCTGTACAAATCTTTCAATTGCATGCCACGATCCAATATCTTCCCAGCTAAATAGCCCCTCAATGACCAATAAATCATCTATTTTTTCTAATACTCCATATTCAAAAGAAATTGATTTCATGTCACTAAATTGTTTCTTGATGACTTCCCCTTTTTCCAATGTACCGATACTTTGGGTAATTTTCTGAATTGCCTGATAGAGTTGGGGCATCCATTCTTCAAACAGACTTAATATTTTTTTACCGGGGAAAAAATATATACCACTATTCCAGAAAAGATTATACTTTTTTCTGTTTTTTTCAATCCAGGTGTCATCCGGCTTTTCTTTAAACTTTTTTATTTGATAGACATTGTGATTTTCTGTTTGTATAATTTGCTTTCCGGTACAAATATAACCGTACCTTGTTTCATCTCTTATTGGTTTAATGCCTATAATAACGGGCTTCTTGTATCTCTTAACATCCTGAAAGGCATTGTCAAGTACCTGATAATATTTTTCTTTATCTGGTATATAATGGTCTATAGGAAAAATGGCTATATTCACATCATCATGTCGATAATGGGTAATAAGAAGTGTTGATAAGGCAATACTTGCAGCTGTATCCTTACCCGTCGGTTCAACAATATAATTCAGCATATCAATTTCGGGAACCATTTCTCTGATGGATTGAAACAGGTCTTCAATGGTAGCAACATAAATGTCATCGGTATCAAAATAAGATAAGAGTCTTTCAAAGGTATCCCTTAACATGCTGTTACCACTGGGTGAAGATAACAATTGTTTCGGCTTATGAAATCGGCTATGTGGCCATAAACGTTTTCCTCTTCCTCCGGCCAATATAAGAGCGATTTTCTTCATTTTACTCCACCTTTATAAATTATTTCCTTTATATTTAGATGATTTGTAAATTCCCATGCTGATAAAATTACTCTTCTGAATTTAGATTCAAAATTTCATCAATTTCTTCGATATTAAATCCACGATACTGGGCGTAGTAATTTAGCACTTTGTCCGTATATCCATTGGGAATTTCACTTTGCTGCGAAATCAGCTCCTGAACTTTAAAAGGACCAAAATTATAGGCAGTCAACGCCAGCTTTATATCTCCAAAATCATCATTAAGCAGGGCTAAATAATGTGTGCCAATTTTTATATTTTTTTCCGGATTGAAAAGTGTTTTTTCTGCACCATCCCACTTAATTCCAATATTTTCGGCTAATTCTCTAGCAATAAAGCGCCGAACCTGGCATAAGCCGTAGGCATAAGAATCAGAGACTGCATCTACCATAAAATTGCTTTCCACTTTGATAATGGCACACACTAATAAAGGATTAAAGTTATATTTTAATGAGATTTCATAAATATTTTTGGCAATTTCGTAAATATTTTCGCTTTCCAGCTGTCCATTGTTTGTGGAAACAATGTTTACAATACGATTTATGTAGAACTCTCTTTTGTTTTCTTCAGAAATCATTCCTGTTAATTCTTGCAGCTGCATATATATTTCAGTAAATTGATCTTTGCTTATTCTCTCTAGCTTATAATCTTCAAATTGGGTATTCAGTAGGTCTAATTTCTCATTTTGTGCAGCAATTTTCTCTTTTAACCATTGGTTTTCTTCTTTAATACCCTGATAGGAAGCAGTAACTTCTGCTATAGATTGATAAAGTTGATTTGATTCGAACTTTCCATTAATCAATAATAGTAACAGGGCAACTAAAAAAATAATGACAATTCTGTTAAAATACCGATCCAATATATTGGATTTTTTAACTTTGTTCTTTGTCTTTTTTGGCCTTTCTGCATCTTTGATTTTATCCATTTTATCACCTGCAATCTTTTATTTATATATACTATATTAGATTAAATAAATATCGTACCCGCATAGCGGGTGGCTTTTTATACCATTACCACCTTCAAAGAAAGTGGTTTTTTATGGTTAACTAAATGAATACTAACGTATTTTGCTACCTACTTCTACCTCTCTATCAGTGGTTAATAGAACGACTTTATTATCATCTGAAGCCGCTAAAAGCATCCCCTGGGATTGAATTCCTCTAATTTCAGCAGGAGCTAAATTAAAAACAACCACAATATTCTTATTAATAATGGATTCGGGAGAATAATGTTTTTTTATACCGGCCACCAGTGTTCTCACCTCATCTTTAAAATCAACTTCTATTTTTAACAGCTTATCGGCACCGGGAACATCCTCTGCAGAAATTACTTTACCTACCCTTAAATCCAATTTTTTAAATTCATCAATAGAAATGATTTCTATGGCTTTCTTATCATTCTTTGCGGTTTTACTTATTATTGCTACAGGTTTTTCTTTCTTAGCTGATATTTTCTTCCGTAATTTTTTTTCTTCTTCAATTCTGGGAAATAAATTTTCTCCGGGATTCACCTGAATACCGGTTTTTAATTTGCCCCACCGGGTATCTTCCGGAATCATCATTTTTTCAATATTTTCCTTAATACCCAGTTGATTCCACATTTTGAGTGCTGTAGATGGCATAAAAGGATATACCAAGAGAGAAATAATACGTAATGACTCCGCCAAATGATATATTACCTGATTTAATCGCTCTTTTTTGCTTTCATCTCTGCCCAATAGCCAAGGCTCAGTCTGGTCAATATATTTGTTGGTTCTTCTTATCAATGTCCAGATATTCTCCAGGGCAATATTAAAAGACATCTGGTCCATATTCCTGGTAACCTGGTAAACTGTGTCTTCAGCTAATGTACGTAATTCTACATCGTATGTTTCATTTTTTTGGGAAGCAGTAGGTATCTTTCTCTCACAAAATATCTTCGCCATAGCAATCGTTCTACTGAGTAAATTGCCCAAATCATTGGCTAAATCATAATTAATACGCTGAATCATCAATTCCCTTGAGAAATTACCATCCTGGCCAAAGGAAAGTTCTCTAAGCAAGAAGTATCTAAAGGCATCGGCATCAAATTCCTCAGCAACCTGATAAGGATCTACGACATTCCCTCTTGATTTAGACATTTTTTCACCTTCTATGGTCCACCAGCCATGGGAAAAAACCATTTTTGGTGGTTGTATATCGGCAGCCATAAGCATAGTAAACCAGATAATGGTATGGAATCTCAATATATCTTTACCAATCAAGTGCACCGCTTCCGGCCAGTAAAAATTAAATTTTTCTTCATCAATACCGTAACCGGCAACCGTCAGGTAATTAATCAATGCGTCAAACCAGACATAAATCACATGGTTTAAATCAAAGGGAACATCGATACCCCAATTTAGACTGGATTTCTTACGAGTAACGCTTTGATCTCTTAACCCTCCCTGAATGAAACTAATGATCTCATTTTTTCTGGACTCTGGCTGAATACAGTCTGAATGCTCCCGAATATGTTGAATTAGCCGGTCTTGATAACGGCTCATCTTGAAAAAATAACTTTCTTCCTTAAATTTTTCAACCGGCCGACCGCAATCCGGGCATTTATTTCCTTCCACCTGACTTTCCGGCCAGAATGTTTCGCAGGGAACACAATACCACCCTTCGTACTCCCCCTTATAGATATCACCTTTTTCATATAAGCGATTGAATATTTTTTGTACTACTTTTTTATGCCTTTCCTCTGTGGTACGAATAAAATCGTCTGGTTCGATATTTAAAATTGGCCAAAGATTCCTGAACTTTGCCACAACTTGATTGGCTAACTCCAGAGGTTCAATTCCCATTTTCTCTGCAGATTTTGCTATTTTCTGCCCATGTTCATCGGTACCGGTAGCAAAAAGTACATCAAATCCTCTGAGGCGCTTATATCTGGCCATCGTATCGGCAGCAATTGTAGTGTAGGCATGTCCGATATGGGGCACATCATTCACATAATATATAGGAGTGGTAATATAATACGCTTTCCCTTTTTCCATATTTCTTACAATTATCCTTTCTCTTTTTTCTTCAGTAATAGAATAAGCCGATAAACCCAATTCTTAGGTACATCATACTCTTTAGTAATGAGCAAAACAACATCTTTATTATAATACCCCTTTTTCAGGTAGTTTTTCATCTTTTTTTTAATTTCATCTTCAATTTTTGAATCAGTAACCGGGAATATTTTTGTATTGCTATCATCTTTGTAACCTTCTAATACCAAAGTCAATTCACCCTTAATATCCCGGACACTAAGTTCACTGATTATTTCAGAAAGAGAGCCTCTTTTAATTTCTTCAAACTTCTTGGTCAGCTCTCTATTAATGACAATCCTTCTATCGCCCATTGTTTTTTTGATGATTTCTAATGTGTCTATAATTCTGTGGGGAGATTCATACAGGATAATGGTTCTTTTCTCGGTTTTTAAATCCGAAAAAAAATGCTCTCTTTCACTATGTTTTTTTGGCACAAAACCTTCAAAAATAAAACGGCTTATATCAAATCCTGATACTACTAATGCCGTCATTAAGGCAGAAACACCCGGTACAGAAATAACTTGAAATCCGTTTTGAATTACTAGATTGATAATTTCATATCCCGGGTCACATATCCCTGGCATCCCTGCATCTGATACCAGGGCAACATTCTGTCCCTCCTTTAGACATTGCAGGATAAAATGGCTTTTCCCCTCTTTATTAAATTCATGATAGCTGGTTAAGTGTTTATCGATATGGTAATGATTTAATAGCTTTCCGGTATGCCTGGTATCTTCAGCTGCAACTAAATCTACCTTGCGCAATGTTTCCAGGCTGCGCAGGGTGATATCTTTTAAATTTCCGATAGGAGTGCCACATACATATAATTTTCCAGGCTGCTGGATTTCCATTTTTAAAATACCCTTTTACAAGTTTTTGGTTTATCGTTTTTAGTTAAGAAAAAATATTTAATCCATCAGGGCAACTTTGCAGTACGTTATTTTTCTTCACGTTATACGGTATACTGTCTTTTCTTCTTGTTTTTCTCTTGGACTACCTACGCAATACGCACGACGCAATACCGTCTTTGGACTACCTACTACCTACTCGATACTGTATGTTAGCCATTGTGCCGAGCCAAGTGACAAAGCAATCTCATATACTTATTCTCGGATGATTTATTTCCTCCCCCTCACCCTGACCCCCTCCCTCCGAGGGGAGAGGGAAATGATTCAATATCCTCTGTGGGCGAGAAGGAAATTTTCAAAAAACTGGTTTTTCAAGTTGCATCTTGCAGCTTGCCTCCTGTATTACTATTTCACGTTATACGTTATACTGTCTTTTCTTCTTGTTTTTGTCTTGGACTACCTACGCAATACGCACGACGCAATACTATTTTTACAGTATTGATCGGTTATTGGCAAATTTTAATTGTATTTAACTAAAAACTATAAACTATAAACAAAGAACCGTTTTTTT